>JAIOQJ010000350.1 GCA_021413475.1 Planctomycetota bacterium
CTTTCTTCTACGGCGAGCCGAGCGGCGTAAGCCGCGGGGTTCTGTTAACCCGACGCGCTAGCGATGGATACGGTCCGAATCCCACGCAAGCGCGTCGGGTTAACGTACCCGGCGCTTACGCCGCTCGGCTCGCCCAAATCAATTCGTTCGACTCAAAAACTCCCGCGTCACGTCGTGCCGCGGTTCGTTGAACACCGTTTCGGGCGGGCCGCTTTCGACGATCTGGCCGGCGCTCATCACGTGGACCTGATTCGCCACCTGCCGGGCGAAACGCATGGCATGGGTGACCACGATCATCGTCTGGCCCGACTTGGCCAAGTCGTTAATGACGCCGAGCACTTCGTCGGCCATCCTCGGGTCGAGGGCACTGGTCGGCTCGTCGAAGAGGATCGCCGAGGGCTTAACCGCAAGAGCCCGGGCAATTGCAACACGTTGTTGCTGTCCGCCCGAAAGTTGATCGGGCCGTGAGGCCCCCTTGTCCTGCAAGCCGACGCGTTTGAGCAACTCGCGGGCGTTGCATTCCGCCTGGGTGTACGAGTGCCCGAGCACGTAGCGAGGGCCACACATGACGTTTTGCAGGGCGGTCATGTGCGGGAACAAATTGAATTGCTGAAAGACCATGCCGATCTTCCGGCGGAGTTCGAGCAGCAGTTGCTTGGCGGGTTTCGCCGGGCCCTCCGCTTCCAGCCGCAAATCCTCGACGCTGATCGACCCCGCCTCGAACGGTTCGAGGGCGTTGATGCAGCGCAAGAGCGTGCTCTTACCGCCCCCCGATGGGCCGACGACGGCGGCGACCTCGCCGCGCTCGACGCGAAGCGAGACGCCATTCAGAATGGTGGCCTTGCCATGTTTCTTCACCAAATCCGTGACGACGATCATCGACATCACCCCCGATTACGCCGTAACCGGCCTTCGAGCCAGATCGACAGCCGCGATAGTGGATAGCTCATGAGCAGGTAGATCGAGCCGATCACGAAGGCCAATTGCAGCACCAAGTCGCGATCATACTTATTCTGATAATAGAGGCAGGTCAGTTCCGTGATGAGGATCATGGAACAGATAGACGTGTCCTTGAAGAGGGCGATGAAATCGTTGGTCACCGGCGGGATGACGATCCGGATCGCCTGCGGCAAGAGAATCCGACGGATAGCGGTCAATGGCGACATGCCAAGTGCTAGTGCAGCTTCCATCTGTCCGCGCGGGATGGCCTGCAACCCCGCCCGGAAGATTTCCGCTTCGTAAGCCGAGTAGTTGATCGCCAGAGCGAACACGCCGACGACGATCGGCGGCAAATTGGTGATCCAGATCAGCGAGTCCCAGCCGCTCATCTTCGCGACTTGCGGCACCAGGAAGAACCAGACGTACATCTGGAGAATCAACGGCGTGCCGCGGATCACCTCGACGTAAATGGTCATCGGAATGCGTAAAATCCCGGGGCCGTACAGCCGACTGACGGCGATCAGAATGCCGATGATGATGGCAATCGGCATCGACATGAAGGCGAGCTTGACGGTCATCCAGGCAGCTTCGAGAATCTTGTCTTGCAGGCTGAAGATACTCCGCTTCGCGACCACCGGGGCGGCAGGCTTTTCACCCGCCTCTTCTTTTTCTTCGGCAGTCGACTCCTCCGCCATTCGCCGCTCAGGGCCTTTTTGCCAATTCAGGTGGATGTAAGCGAGCCGTTCTTGCTCCGAATCCCACAAGCCGTAGCGGCGATAGATTTCCTCGAACGTGCCGCTCGTGAACCCCAGGCGAATGGCGTCGTTCAATTGCTCTCGAAGTTTCTTCGCATCCTGAACTTCCTGCGGTTTCGCACCTTTTGGCGTCAGCAATACATAGAAGCCCCGGCCGACCGGTTCGGCGACGACCTTCAACTTGGGAAGTCGGCCGCTCTGAACGTAATAGAGGGCGGCTGGTGAGTCTTGCACCGTGGCGTCGAGCCGTTGCCCGTCTTCAACGAGTTGGAATGTCTCGTCCACTTCCTTGGTCGGCACCAGCGTGATGTTGTCGCCGAATTTCTTTTCGAGGTAGCGCTCCGCCAGGGACCCCCGCAAGACGCCAACGCGAATTTTCGGTTTTCCTTCCGGGACACGTAGATCGTTCCAGGTGCGAATAACTTTATCGTCGGCCTTCACGATCAACCGCAGGCTGAAGATGAAGTAGGGAAGAGTGGCCGGATATTTCTCTTCCCACTCGGTCCGATATTCCATGCCGTTCATGGCGACGTCGATGTCGCCGCGTTCGAGCGTTTCCGGCAGATTATCCCAATCGACTTGCACGAATACCGGTTTCCGCTTGATCTGGTCGGCCAGGTACTTGCTGATTTCCCACTCGAAGCCGACAGTTCCTTTTCCCTCTTCTTCGTAAATGAACGGAGCGCCGCCCGCCTTGTCGCCGCCCCAGCGGAGAGTTTTTTCCTGGGCGCGCAGCGACGATTGCTGGACGACGCCAATCAGCAGAGCGAGGGCCGCGAGTATCGGCAAGGTTCGCAAGCAATGCACGGCAGGCTCCTCTCCGGGTCGGAACGGGACGCACGATCGATTGGTTTACATCTTCCGATTGGTGGGAGTGATCGTCAATCATGGAATCGTTCGCTTCTTGAGCATCCTTGCGAAATGTCGCCAAAAGGAATAAATTGAATGGCATCTACTTCCACTGTGTCCAACTGGCGAGCCGAGCGGCGTAAGCCGCCGGGTGATACAAGAAAATTAGAATTATTCGCCGCATCACCAGGCGGCTTACGCCGCTCGGCTCGCTAAAATTGACGAATGGATACAGTAGAACTACTATCGATCATTCGGAGCCTTGGATATGTCGTCGTTGGGAGTGGATCGTGTTTGCGTGATTATCGGCCGGACCCGGCACAAGATGATGATCACGGAGTTGGAAGAGTCCGTCAAACGCGGGGCCGCGTTTATCGAACTGCGACTCGATTTTCTGGCCAAAGCCGTCGATTTCCGCCGATTGCTCCCCTTGAAAAAATGTCCCTGGGTGGCAACGCTCCGCCGGCCCGCGGATGGCGGCCGTTGGCCGGGTACCGAGCCCGAACGCAAGACGATCATGCGCCAGGCCATCGTCTCGGGTTTCGATTGGATCGATCTCGAAACCGATATTGCTCACGAAATCCCGCGTTTCCGCGACGTGAAGCGGATCATCAGTTACCACAATCTTGGCGAGACCCCCGACGATCTCGAAGAGATCCACGCGCGGATGTGCAAACAGGACGCGGACATCGTCAAGATTGCCGTCACCGCGCAATCGCCGATGGACAACATTAGAGTGTTGAAGATCATCCAGAACTCAAAGGTTCCCACGGTCGGGCACTGCATGGGCGAAATGGGCTTCCCCAGCCGTATTTTGAGCCTGAAGTACGGTGCACCATTTACATACGCGGCCTTCAACAAGGAACGCGGTATCGCACCCGGTCTCCCGTCCATGGACGATCTAAGGCGTATTTACAACATCAACGCGATCAACGCCGACACGCAGGTCTTCGGTGTCATCGGCGACCCGGTCGCTCACAGTTTCAGCCCGAACTTGCACAATCAGATGTTTCAGAAGCTCGGGATCAATGCGGTCTATCTCCCCTTTCGCGTGCCGCGCGGCGAATTGCAGGCGACCATCAAGGGCTTCGAGATGGTCCCCGTGACGGGTTACAGCGTGACGATCCCCCATAAAGAAGGGGCCGCCGCCTTGGCCCGCGAACGCGACAATCGCGTGATGGAAACCGGGGCCGCCAATACTCTCGTCCGCCGACCCGACGGTTTTCACGCCTGGAACACCGATTTCCAGGCCGCCATCGATAGCATCAAGACGAATTCCCCGCGTGGCGAGGACAATCAGCCGAAGCCCTTGAATGAGTGCCATGCCATGGTGCTTGGGGCGGGCGGAGCGGCCCGGGCCGTCGTTCACGGCCTGAAACTGACGGGGATCCACGTTCACATCGCCAGCCGAACTCTCGAACGCGCCCAGGCACTCGCCAAGGAAGTCGATGGCAAGGCAGTCGACTGGGAAGGCCGGCACAACACCGCGTGCGACGTGATCGTCAACTGCACGCCGATCGGCATGCACCCGAATGTCGACAGCAGCCCCGTTCACAAGAGCTTCTTGAAACCGGGCACACTGGTGTTCGATACGGTCTACAATCCCGAATCGACACTACTGGTCAAGGACGCCCGCGAACGCGGCTGCATCGTCGTCACGGGTTTGGAAATGTTCGTACGCCAGGCGTCGCTGCAGTTCCAATTGTTTACCGGGCAGACGGGTTCGCTTGACGTGATGCGCGCTATCATGCGGCGAGCGCTGTCGCCGCTGACGGCGGTGGCGAAGGAATGATCAAGTCGCTTGCGGCGGATCGCATTTCACGCTCCGCCGCGAGCGGCTCATTTCATCATATCCTTCAACAACCGAATCGCCCGGAACCGTTGAGGGTCGGCTTCGAGATCGTCGAGTGGCAACGCCTCACGGCTCGTCGGCGGCCGTAGCGTGTGGGTCTGGTGCCAGTCCTTCAGGCGATTGCTGAGTGCGATGCTCAAGGGAATTTCAAAACCCTTATCCGGCCGCACGCCCCAATCTTCCTCGGGCTTGCTTTCCGAGAATCGTTGCAGGTTCTTCTCGCTGGGCCGAACGAACGTACCGGCCGAGAGTTTGAAGGCGAACTGTTCGAGGCCAGTGAGATAAATCGGCGTTTGAACGCTCGCCTTCCCGAGCGTCCGTTGCCCGGCCACCTTGGCCCGCTCATTATCTTGCAAGGCGGCCGCGATTAGCTCCCCGGCCCCGGACGTCTCGCCATTGACGAGCACAAGTAAGGCCGCTTTCGTATTTCGACTGATCGGCATGCCCGGGCTATCGGCACGGAACTCGGAGACGCCCTGTCTTTCGGGGTGCCGATACTTGATACTCGCAATTTTTCCCTCGGCGAGGAACGCCGCCGCGACTTCGGCCGACTGGTTCAGATAACCGCCTGGGCACCAACGCAGATCGAGAATTAAGCCCTTGGCCTCACGGCATTGAATGAGTGCATCCGCCAGTTGTGCCGGTGTTTTGGGATCGATTGCCCCAAGGCGGATATAGGCGATCTGGGCCTCTTTATCGATCCAGAAACTCCACGTATTCTCTTCGAGCCGTTGGACACCGAAGACCGATTCAGGATCGTACGCCCGACGAGTCATTCTGAGATTTAGCGGCTTCGAGTTGCCCGCGCGAAGGATCGTAAACAACATCTCGCGCGGCTTGTCGGGATCAACCGAACCGGCGAAGATCTCGTTGTAAGCTTGCTCCGCCAAATCCGCCGTAATCTCTTTTTCTTCGACGTGGGTGATGACATCGCCGGGCCGCACGCCGGCTCGCTGGGCGGGACCGCCAGGATGCACCCGAGTAACGCGAAAGGGAAATGGCGGGGTCGTGTTCTGCGGGACGGGTTGATTCACTCGGCGAAGCATGAAATTTCGGCCGACTTCGCCATCAAGATCGAGACCGAAACCGACCTGGGCGTCGATCGAACGCTGAAAATCCGAAGCCGGAACGAGAACGCAATGTGGATCGAGAACGGCAGCGAGCCCGCTGACACTCGCCATGATCGCCTTGTTCCCCTCAACGGCTTTGTCCGCCCCAAGTGTTCGCCGGGCCTGGCCGACAAGTGCGAACAACTCGGCTTCTGACTTCGCGGCCTTCAAATCTTCGAGAAGCGACACTGGCGTGGGACGACGTGCCGCGTCGTAAAGGCCGTAGATTGCCGCGGCCAATAGTTCAGGCTTCCCCACCTCGCGGACGTATTGATCGGCGAGAATTTGCGAAAATGAGAGAAGTTGGGATGCAAAAGCGTTCGCCTCCTGATCGTTCCCGCCAGGCGGTGGTCGCTCCACCGGGGCAACAGCATGCACGCCGCAAACAACGACCAGTAGCCCGGCGATGGTTCCGCTCGTCCAGCCCATTGAACACCTCCGCCGACGGAAATTGGCCCTTGGGGACGGCCAAGGAAGGCCGTCCTACGAAACCGCCATCCCGGGTGTGTTTCATGGGTTTGAATCAGACATCGATCTTAGCGAGCTGGGCTATCGGCAGGCCGCGGCGGCCGCCCCAGTGATCGCCGCTTGGAAGCCGGAGGTCATTATTTCCTCCGCAATGCTCCGGGCCCGGCGGACGGCGGAGCCGATCGCGAAGGCGTGTCAACTTCCCCTCCTCGTGGAACCCGATCTGCATGAACGCAAAGTGGGCAACCTGGTCGGTTCGCCTGCTCAGCCGGAACTCGGCATCTGGCCCGATACGCTCCAACGCTGGGTCGATGGCGAAACTTCCTACGCTCCCGAAGGGTCCGAATCGTTCGACGATATCCGCGAGCGCGTGCTGCCCGTCTGGGATCGCTTGACGCAAACCCACGCGGATCGTTCGATCGTCATCGTCTGCCACGGCATCATTTGCCGGGTTTTATTATTGTCACTGCTTGCGAATCACACGGCAGCCGACTGGGCGCGGCTCGGGCGAGTTCACAACCTGTCGATCAGCGAGTTGGTTGGCACCGGCCGGGATTGGCGAGCGTCCCGCGTTTTTGAAGTGCCTTCGGAAGTTCGTGAACTGAGTAAAATAGGCTGACTCCGGAATCGACGCGAACTCACGCCCATCTTCCTCGAACTTTCTCATTTCTCCATGCCGATTCGTCTTGACGCAATCACAACTGATTGTCTCCCAGAATC
>JAIOQJ010000351.1 GCA_021413475.1 Planctomycetota bacterium
TGGACCGTCGGAGCTTTGCCTTGATTCATCAAGGCGGTGAAGATGGCGATTACGCCGGAATAGGGGCTATCGGCGCGTTGCCGGGGGCCGAAGATGATGAAGAAGCGCAGGCGGACCGTCTCGATTCCCATCGATGCCGCGAAGGCTTGCATGTACGATTCCCCCGCCAGTTTCGCCGCCGCGTAGGGGGACAACGCGCAAAGTTGTTGATCCTCCCGCTGGCCCGTCTCGTTCGAGGCACCGCCGTAGGCACTCGAACTGGCCGCGAACATGATCCGCTTCACCTTCGCCTTGCGAGCTTCATCGAGGACGACCAACGTTCCGGTGGCACAGGCCGCGTGGGAGAGCGGCGGATTCTCGACACTTCGCGCCACCGACGCCAGGGCCCCGAGATGGAACACGAACCTGGCGTCCTTCACCGCGCGAGCAGCGGTGGCGGGATCGGTGATCGATCCCTCGATGATCTCAATCCGCGAACCGTGCTGAGCGAGATTGCTCCGCATTCCGGTGCTGAAATCGTCGAGGACGCGAACCTGATCGCCGCGCGCCACCAGGGCATCGACCAAATGGGAACCGATAAAACCACCACCACCGGTGACGAGACAGAGCATGTAGAGATCCTTCCTGAAAAATGCCGTGAAGCCGCGACGCGGAGTCTTCGGAGCGGAGCGCTTTGACGCATGTGCAGAGTTGGCCCTGGGGCAGAGCGCTCCGCTCCGAAGACTCCGCGTCGCGGCTTCACGGCCATCAATCCAATTTAATCGACCACCACGCCAATCCCAAAAAACCAATCCCGAAGGCGATTAGGACTCCGCACGATTGGATCACGATACCCAATTCCGGTTGCGGATTCAGGAGCAATTGCGAATAGGCATCCAAGGCCCAGGCGTGCGGCGTGATGTAGCTAAACTGGCGGACGTCTTCCGGCATCAGGTCGCGCGGCATCAAGGTGCCGCTCAAGCCGGCGAGGACCAGGACGAGCAGAGACCCATAAACGGCGACTTGTGCTTCGGTGCGTGCCAGGCCTGCGATCAGCATCGCCATCCCCATCGCGGCCAGCGACGTCGTGGCGGCCACCGCGAGCAGCCAGAGCGGTTGCGGCCCCCATTTCATGCCGAAAATCAAATTCCCCGCGACCAGCATGAACACGCCCTGAAAAAGCGACAGGAGCAAGCAAGGCAGAAACTTGCCGAAGAGAATTTGACCTTTCGATAACGGGGCGGCTCGCAAACGAACCAGGGTTCCTTGCCTGCGCTCCGCGACGAACATCCAGCCGACCGTCACGACCATGAAGAACGCGAACATCACCGTGTAGGACGGCACCAGAATCTGATACCGCAGCGTGCCTCGTTTGAGCAAGCCAGACGGCTCGGCAGAGTAGACGGTGCGGTTCTTGGTCGAAGTCGGCTGCATTTCGTTCTTCGTCAAGCCGGCCCAGGTTTTGGCAGTGAAGTTATAATTGCTGAAAAGCGTGGCGATGCCCAGCTTGACGCCGTCGCCGATCTTTTCCTTCGAGACAAAATTGAAGGCCGCCTTCATCAGCGGAATTTGCTCGGCCATCAGGTTCATGAATTCCTTGTCGCCGACTTTCTCGAAGGCTTTGCCGATCATCCAGGGAATTACCACGCGCAACAGGGTAACTTGCGCGACCTGTTCGATAATCGACGCGGCCGCCTCTTGCGTTGGATCACGAAGCACCGACAAACCCAGCTTCTCGACGTCGATGCCGTTGGCGTATAGCGGGTTGAGCGGCGGCGGCTCGGCTTTGGTGAGAAAAGAGCAACGGTTCATCTCTTCACTGAACCGCGGCTCGAAGATCAGCACGGCCGATCGCTTCCCCTGCCGGATTAGCGACTCGGCCTCACGGCGGTCCGGAATGATTTCGATGCGAATGTCCGCCGTGCTGGCCAGATCGTCGATGACCACTTCCGACCAGCGTTTGCCCGGAAAATTGCTCAAACCGTTCGGGAGTCCCTCGTCGAGATTGACAATCGAGATTCGCAACCGATCATCGGGCTTCTGGCCAAATCCCTCGCCTACCGTCATGCCCAATACCGCCACGAACAAGAGCGGCATAACGAGCAGAATGACACACGACCGCGCATCCCGCAGGAGCAGTCGCAAGTCTTTGCCGGCGAGGATGAAGGTGGACATGGGATTTCTCTCTTCTTTCTGCGGCGAGCCGGCTCCCGTCAGGGGCCGGAGTTAAAAATACTCCGGCTCGCCAAAATCAATCCCGCAACGACTTCTCCGTTAAATGCAAAAACACTTGCTCCAGGCTTGGTTGCTGGCTCTTCAGGTCGATCAATTCAATGTTCAGCGTGCGAAGCCCATTCACGATCCGCACAAGCGAAGCTGAAACGTCGGCACACGCGATTTCGATCGAGTTTCCGTTCGTCGATGTGATGCGCACGCCGGGTTCCTGGCCCAATCGCTCGGCGACGAGCGGCGCATCGCGTGCCACCGTCACGCGAATCGAGCCTTCAATTCTTCGAAGCAAATTTGGGAGCGTATCGCAGGCGATTAGGTGTCCATAGTCGAGGATGCCGATCCGCGGGCAAAGCGTTTGCACTTCTTCCATGTAATGGCTGGTATAGATGACGGTCATCCCGGCCGCGTTTAGTTCACGGACACGTTCGAAGATATGGTTGCGCGATTGCGGATCGACCCCCGTGGTCGGTTCATCGAGGAGGAGCAAACGCGGCTGATGGACGACTGCCACCGCCAGATTCAAGCGACGCTTCATGCCGCCGGAAAACGTCGAGACTCGATCGTTGGCACGGTCGCGCAGCCCGGCCATTTCGAGAACCTCATCAATGCGGCGGTTCAAGTCCGTGCCGAAAAGGCCGTAGAGCTTGCCAAAGAATTTGAGATTTTCGCGGGCTGTCAATTCGCCGTAGACGGAAAGATCTTGCGTGCCGATGCCGATTTCACGGCGGATCGAGCGATCGTGCCGGGTCAGAAGTCGGCCGTCGAAATGCACCTCGCCCGACGTGGCATCGGCCAGGCAGGCGATGATGGTCAAAAGGGTTGTCTTGCCAGCGCCGTTTGGGCCGAGCAGCCCAAACAATTCCCCAGCCGCGACATCAAACGAAGCCCCGCGCAGGGCCTCGGTCGCGCCAAACTTCTTCTGAACATTCCGAACGACGAGAAACGGAGACGACATGGAGACTATCATAGTTATTTCCGGTCCATCAACGCGCCGTTTAGCCGCGAGTCGGAGGGTTTCCGTAGACTCGCGCGAGGGCGCAAGGTTCCGCGCGAGTCTACGGAAACCCTCCGACTCGCGGCTAAACTAAGATCCCTTCATGCCAACTTTCAACGATGCCCGCCTGCGTCTCGCGAACGACCGGCCGCCGCATCCGACGGGCGACTACGTGCTCTACTGGATGCAGGCCTTTCGCCGGCTCGAGCGCAATCACGCCCTCGATCATGCTCTGCACTGGAGCCGGCAACTCAAGAAGCCGCTCGTCGTTTACGAGGGTTTACGGCTCGACTATCCCTGGGCCTCGGCCCGCCATCATCGCTTCATGATCGATGGCATGATCGACAATCGACGCCGAGCGGGCGAACTTGGGATCAACTACTGGCCCTACGTCGAGACGCCCGATCAGCCCGCGCGTGGGCTTCTACGCAAGCTCTCCGAGAAGGCCTGTCTGGTGGTGACGGACGATTACCCTGCTTTCGTCGTGCCGAAACAGATCGCGGCCCTCGCGGCCCGGATCGACGTGCCTCTACATGCGATTGATGGGAATAGCATCGTGCCGTTGCGATTGTTGGGGCCGGCAGTCACGGCTTGCGCCCATTTGCGGCATCGAATCCATCGTCTCTTCGCGGAAGCCTGGCAGCATCGAGCCATTGCCCAGCCAGTTTTTACAAGCGAGGCCCGCAAACTCATCGAACCTCCATTCAAGCTCTTCGCGGCCAAAGCCGCGAACGTGAACGATTTCATCGTACAACTGCCGATCGATCAAACGGTGCAACCCGTCACGGGGATGGTGGGCGGGTCCATTGCCGGCGGGGCGGCTCTCAAGAATTTTCTCGAAGTCAAATTGCCGCGTTACGGCGAGGGACGCAATCAGCCCGATGATCCCGAGCGCAATGCGGCAAGCGG
>JAIOQJ010000352.1 GCA_021413475.1 Planctomycetota bacterium
CCCTCGCTAGCGCGTCGGGTTAACACGAAGACTGGATGACTTCGTCATGACTCCCGACCTCCGGCAACGAATCCTTGAGATCTACTCCGCCGCCGATGCCGAAGTCGCGGCGGCGGGGCCTCGTTGCGACTCGTCGGGCCGTTGTTGCCGCTTTAAGGATTACGGCCACACGCTTTTCATCAGCAAGCTCGAAGCCGACGTGCTGCTCGACGCCGCTCCGTCGTACGAAAAACCCGTCACTGCCGATTTTTGCCCCTTTCAAAAAGAAAATCTCTGCACGGCTCGCGAACCGCGGCCGCTCGGTTGCCGGGTCTATTTCTGCGAGCCTTCGTACCAGGAGACCGGCGTTCGCATCAGTGAAACGTACGTGAAGAAGCTGAAGCTCCTCGCGGATGAGAACGGTCTACCTTGGAGATACGCTCCCTTGCACATATTCTTGAATGAAGGGAACGGCCGTGCCGCGGCCGAGCCGATTCCCACCGAAACTCGAAAGATCTCGCTGCCGTTGGCCGTGGGATCCGTCGATTTGATCACACAGGAGTGACTCACCATGCGTCTTCACCTGGGAACTTTGACGGTCCTGTTGATGACGGGCATCGCGTCGGCGGCCGACTGGCCGCAATGGCTCGGGCCGAACCGGGATGGCTCGACCTCCGAGAAAATTGCTCCGTGGAAGGGAGACTTGAAGGGGGTCTGGAAAAAATCGGTTGGCGAAGGAAATAGCTCGCCGGTCGTTGCGGGTGGTCTCGTCTACTTGCACTCGAAAGTGAAAGACAAGGACGTCGAAATGGTCACGGCCTACGATGCCAAGAGCGGCGACTTGAAATGGGAAAAGACCTACGAAAAGGCCAAATTCAAGCCTCTCTTCGGTGAAGGGCCGCGCTCGACTCCCGCTGTCGACGGCGATCAAGTCTTCACCTATGGCAACACGGGTGTGCTCACTTGTTGGGGCGCGAAAGACGGCAAGCAAATCTGGCAGAAGGATGTTCTCGCCGAAATGAAGGAGCCGAATCTCTTCTTCGGCATCTCGACCTCCCCCGTGGTCATTGACGACAAAGTGCTCGTGATGGCCGGTAAGGGAAAAGCGGGCGTGGTGGCGTTCTCGAAGAAAGACGGCTCGGTGGCCTGGAAGGGCGGCGGCGACGGTGCCAGCTATTCGTCCCCCATCGTCATCGGCGAGGGGGCCAAACGGCAGATCGTTTATCTAACGGGTGCGAACGTACTTAGCCTGTCGCCCACGGGCGATACTCTCTGGAAGTTCCCGTTCGTGGACGCCCTGAGCGAAAGCTCAACCACGCCGATCAAGATGGGCGATATCATCGTCGCCAGTTCCGTGAAGACTGGTGCCGTCGGCCTGAAGTTGACGGAAACCAATGGCAAGCCGGCCGTCACCCAAGCGTGGAAGAACCCGGAACTAACTTGCTACTTCTCGACCCCGGTGCCGGTTGGCAAAGATCACGTCTACATGATGACCGGCATCGCTTCGTTGACCGGAGCGTCGATTACACTCCGGTGCGTCGAGATCGCCACGGGAAAAGAGGTCTGGAAGAAGCCGAATATGGGCAAATTCCACGCCGCCATTCTCAAACTCGGCGATGGCAATCTTCTTCTGCACGACGACTCCGGCAACCTGAGCTTGCTCGCGCCCGATGTGAAGGAGTTCAAGGAACTCGCCAGGACGAAGGTCTGCGGCGAGACCTGGGCCCATCCGGCCCTGGCCGATGGGTATCTCTATGTTCGCGACGGTAAGGAGTTGATTTGCGTGCGTGTGGCTGGAGAATGATTTGACGACTTGGCGGTGGCTTTCCTCCGAGCCCGAAGCGCTAGCAAGGGATAATCCTCCCTTGCTAGCGCTTCGGGCTCGGAGGAGATAGCGTTTCTCGTACTAGCCGTGGCGAGTTGAAGTCTCGCCCCCTTCAAAGGAGAAGACTTGCGTACTCTGATTACCGGCGGCGGCGGTTTTATCGGCTCCCATCTCTGTGAGCGTTTCCTCGCGGAGGGGCACGACGTTATCTGCGTCGATAACTTCATCACCGGCAGTCTCGCGAACCTCGATCCGTTCCGCGATAACTCACGCTTCACCTTCATCGGCCACGACATTTCGAACCCCCTGAAGATCAAGGGGCCGATCGATAACATTCTGCACTTCGCCAGCCCCGCCAGTCCCGTCGATTACTTGAACTATCCGATCCAGACGCTGAAAGTCGGCTCGCTCGGTACGCATGTGACGCTCGGTATCGCCAAGGAGAAAGGTGCACGCTATCTGATGGCCAGCACCAGCGAAGTTTACGGCGATCCGCTCGTGCATCCGCAGCAGGAAGACTACTGGGGCAACGTCAACCCGATCGGCACTCGCGGCTGTTACGACGAGGCCAAGCGTTTTTCCGAGGCGATCGTGATGGCCTACCATCGCTACCACAACGTGAACACGCACATCATCCGCATTTTCAATACCTACGGCGAGCGGATGCGGCTCGACGATGGACGCGTGCTGCCGAATTTCATGGGCCAGGCTTTGCGGGGCGAACCGCTCACCATTTACGGCGACGGCAAGCAGACACGCAGCTTCTGCTACGTCTCGGACTTGGTGGAAGGGATCTTCCGCTTGCTCTTCACGGACTTTCACGAGCCGGTGAACCTCGGCAATCCGGCCGAAATCACCATCCTCGAATTCGCGGAGGAGATTCGCAAGCTCTCCGGCAGCAGCAGTAGTGCCGTGGTGTTCAAGCCGTTGCCTCAGGATGATCCCAAGCTCCGTCAACCGGACATCACGCGTGCCCGCAAGCTTCTGGGTTGGGAGCCGAAAGTCGGCCGCGACGAGGGGTTGAAGCGGACGATGGACTATTTCAAGAAGAAGTTGGGGAAGTGATGGACGTCGTCGCGCGATTCTCCGGAAACCCTACGAATCGCGGCTAAACGCAATTTTCTGAAACCCTTGCACGGTCGCATCGGGTAAAATCGGCATCTCGCATCTTTCCCCCGTCGAGGCCGACCCATGCGTTGCGTACTCGCGATTTTTTGCCTGGTAAACTTGGCACTGCCGTCGCGGGCGGCTGCGCCGCCCGATCCACTTCGCTTTATTCCCGACAGGGTCGATCTTGTCATCAAGATCGAGAATCCCCGGCAATTTCTCGAGACGCTCACCACGCTCGATGCGGTCAAGAAGGCCGAGCAACTCGCGCTGGTGCGGCCGTTTCTCGATACACCGCAGGCTCGGCGGTTCTTCGAGTTCATCGCCTACTACGAACGCGATCTTGGGGCAAAGTGGCCGGAGCTTCTCGATAAGCTCGCGGGCGGCGGGATCGTCATCAGCAGTAAGATCAAAGATGGTAACGACGATCCGGTACTCGCCGTCATTCAAGGGACCGACGAAGCCCTTCTCAAAAAGTTCGTCGAGCGCTTCAGTGAAGTGATCGGTCAGGATATGGCCCGAGTAGAAAGTAAAGAGAAGACCGCCACCGAAAAGTATCAGGACTTCGAGGTGTTGAAATTCGGCAAGGACCTCGCGATCTGCCGGATCGGAACGGCCCTATTGTTCTCCAACAAATTCGAAGCTCTCAAGGTCGGCATCGACCAGCACATGGAGAACATTTCGAAGGGCGGCAAACCGGCCCGCAACATGTTGGGATCGACCAAGCTCGCGGAGGGACGCAAACTCTTACCTCCGAATCCACAAGTTTGGCTCTGGTACGGCTTCGACTATCTGAAAGCCCAGCAAGGCGCCAAGGATCTGCTCAAGTCACCGCGCGACAACACGATCCTGACATTCCTGTTCGCGGGCTACCTCGATGTTTTCCGCCGGGCCGACTATCTCGCGGTCGGCTTGTACGCCAGCAAAGATAACCTTTCGTTGTCGCTTCGGATGCCCGCTGGGCGCGACGGCATGGCCGAGGATTGCGAACTCCATCTGCCCCGCGATCCGAAAATTGGCGGCACATTGCCGTTGCTCGAACCCGCTGGCGTGATCTTCACGCATAGCTTTTACCTCGACGTCGGCACGCTCTGGACCAAACGCGATAAGGTGATGACTGCCTCGAACGTGAAAGATTTCGAGAAGGGCGTGAAGGACGCCAGCCGTGTTCTGCTCGGCACCTCGCTCGACAAACTTTTGACCCAGAGCGGTGTGCATCATCGCCTGGTCGCCGCCCAACGGCCTCCGACGGCAGGTTACAAAATCGAACCTCAGATTCGTCTCCCGGCTTTTGCTTATGTGACGACTTCTCGCGATCCCGCCTTTGCGAAATCGGTCGAGGTTCTTATCCGCGGCGGCGTGGCATTCGCATCGACCCAGGTGACGGTCAAAATGTTCGAGGAGAAACACGGCGACATTTCGTATTTCGGCTACCGCTTCCCCGAGGATGGCAAATTCCCGAACGATCCGCAGAACTTCCGCTTCAACTTCACGCCGTGCTACGCCGTCGTGAAGGATCAGTTGGTCTTCGCGTCCACCAGGGAATTCTGCAAGGAAATGATCGACATCGTGCTCAAGGAAGATCGCAAGCCCCAGCCGGAGAACATGCAGATGAAAGGCTACGCACGTGGCCTTGCGGACTTGCTCAACGCGTCGCCCGATCAATTGCTCACGCAAACGATTCTCAGCCAGGCGATCCCCGAGGCGGAGGCCAAGAAGCAGGTGGAGCAATTGCTGAATTACATTCGCGGCCTCGGCGAGGCGAAGATCGCCACGGATTACACCGCCAACGAATTCCGGTTTGATATTGGGTGGAAGTTGAAGGATTGATCGGTTTTCGCTTTCCCCGGAGCCTCCTCACATGGCCGTCGCAATCGATCCTCGCTGGGCCTGGGAACCGTTCAAGCCGAGCGACAAGAACCCCTGGAATCTCCAGAAAGTCGGCCACGTCTATCGCCGGGCGGCATTCGGCGCGAACTGGAACGAATTGCAGACGGGCCTCGAACTCGGGCCCGACAAGCTCATCGACAAGATGCTTGTCGGTGGAAGTGGTCTGGCCGATTTCGAGAAGGAAACGCTCCGCTGGGGCGAATCGATTCGCAAGGTGAATAATGCCGTGCAGGCCCCCGAGTGGTGGCTGTATCGGATGCTCTACACGCCGCATCCGCTCAAAGAAAAACTGACACTTTTCTGGCACAATCATTTCGCGACTAGCAACGCCAAGGTTCTCAACGTCGGCCACATGATGAGCCAGTACGAATTGATGTACCGGCATGCCCAGGGAAAATTCTCGGATCTGCTGCAAGACATGTCGAAAGACCCGGCCATGATGGTCTGGCTCGACACCGTGCAAAGCAAGAAGGGGATGCCGAACGAGAATTACGCCCGCGAATTGATGGAATTGTTTTCGCTCGGCATCGGCAATTACACGGAGCAAGATATCCGCGAGGCCGCCCGAGCCTTTACCGGCTGGGAGATCAAAGACGGCAAGTTCTTCAACAATACGGCCCAGTTCGACGGCACCGAGAAGACCTTTCTGGGCAAAGCGGGCAAATGGAAGGGCGAGGATATCGTCCGTCTTTGCCTGGAACAGAAGGCCTGCCCGCGTTTCATCACGCGGAAACTCTTCCGTTACTTGATCAGCGAGACACTCGACGCAACCGACAATCTGATCGATCCGCTGGCGGAACAATTCGGCCGCGGTTACGATTTCGGCAAACTGGTCGAGACGATGCTTCGTTCGAATCTATTCTTCTCGGAACACGCGTATCGCGCGCGGATCAAGGGTCCGGTCGATTTCGTGCTCGGCATCGTCCACGCCCTCGAAGCCCGCATCGGCGTTACCAATTTGGCCCGCTCGTTGGAGACGCTCGGCCAGAATGTCTTCAATCCCCCCTCGGTCAAGGGTTGGGACGGCGGCCAAACCTGGCTCAACGGCCAAACGCTGCTAACTCGCCAGAATCTGGCGTTGACGCTCTGCGAGACACGAAAAAAGGAAAAAGAACTCGACCGCGACTCCGCACCGTTGCCGGTGTTGGTCGCGAATCGCCAAGGTAAATCACGCGATGAAGACTTGGTCGATTTCTTTCTGAATTTGTATCTGCAGGGCGACGTCGCCGCCGAGACACGCAAGAAATTGGTCGATTACTCCAAGCAAGCCAAGACCCAAGCCTATCCGGCCTACTGGAGCGACCAACGCAAAGCGGAGCATCGGGTGACGAGCGTTTGTCACTTGGTGCTAACGCTGCCGGAATTTCAGCTAGATTGAAGGACGAGCGGGGTCGCGTCAGCGCCCCGTGTATTCGCCCATGCAAACACGGGGCGCTGACGCGACCCCGCTCAAGAGGAACATCCAATGCAAGACCGCCGCGATTTCTTGAAGTCGACGTCCCTGCTCAGCGCCGGTGCCATCGTGCCGACGTTCCTGGCTCGCACGGCGCTGGCCGCACCGAACAGTAGTTCCGCGACCGGCGGCAAGGACACGATCCTGGTCGTCGTCCAACTGACCGGCGGCAACGATGGCCTGAATACGGTCATCCCTTTCAAGAACGATCTCTACGCCAAGTACCGGCCAACGCTGAAGATTCCCGTCGACCGCATTCGCAAAGTCGATGATTCGTTCGGTCTGCATCCCTCGCTGGCCGGCTTGCACGGTCTCTTGGAAGATAAAGCTCTCGCCATCATTCACGGCGTCGGTTATCCGAATCCGAGCCAATCGCACTTTCGCTCGATGGACATTTGGCAAGCGGCCAGTCTGAAGGAAAAGCTCACCGAGGGCTGGATCGGCAAGTCGCTCAAGCAGATGAACGCCCCGGCCTTCCATGTAGCCAATCAGAACGAGAGCGCCCCGCTGGCCTTGACCGGTTCACCCGCCCGCGTGCCGTCGATCACGTCGATTGAAGATTTTCAATTAAAGATGACGGCCGCCACAGGTGCGGACAAGAAAGACCAAAAGACGCTGATCGAGGACGCTGCCCGTGTCGGCAAAAAACCGGGCCTTCTCGACTTCGTCAGCAAGACGGCCCTGAACACGTATGCCGCTAGCCAGAAACTCCAGGAGATCGGCAAGAACTATCAGCCGAAGTCGCCGTACCCGCAGAACAACGCGCTGGGCAATCGCCTGAAACTATGCGCCCAGTTGATCGACGCCGGTATGGGAGCTCGCATCTTCTACGTCGCCATCGACGGCTTTGACACCCACGCCAACCAGGGCGGCGTTCAAGGTGCCCACGCCAACTTGCTCACGCAGGTCTCGGAAGCGATCGCCGCGTTTTACAAGGATCTCGCGGCTCGCGGCCACAAAGATCGCCTGATGGTGATGACCTTCTCCGAGTTTGGCCGCCGGGCCAAGGAAAACGGCAGCCGCGGCACCGACCACGGCTCTGGGGCCCCAATGTTCCTCGTCGGCGGCCAAGTGAAGCCTGGCCTGATCGGCGAACATCCCGACATGGAAAAACTCGACTTCGGCAATTTGAAGCACACGGTCGATTTCCGGCAGGTGTACGCCGCCGTTCTTGAGCAGTGGCTGGGGGTGAACAGCAAGGACGTGTTGGATGGGGAGTTTAAGGCGATTGATGTGTTGGAGTGAGTAACCGGTAGTGGCCGGGGGGCCGAGAAATAGATTGCAAAACGCCGGGAATCCGTTGCAAAACGCGGGGAAATCCTTGCAAAACGACCGGAACGCGTTGCAAAACGCTAGAAAAGTATTGCAAAACGCCCGAAATGCATTGCAAAAAAGCGGAATTCGTTGCAGCCGGGTGTGGGAAACTGGTGCAACGAATGAAACCCATCAAGTTCCAGGATTGATCCGAAGACGTGTCAAATCGAACTCTGAGCCCGACGTGTTAGCGAGGGATATGTCATCCCTCGCTAGCACGTCGGGTTAACAATTGAAATCTCATCCCGCCTCATCCTCTTCGCGAAGTTTCGCGAGAACCGTGTAATCCTCAAGCGTCGTCGTGTCGCCGCTGGTCGTCTTGCCGGCGGCAATGTCGCGTAGCAACCTCCGCATGATCTTACCGGAACGCGTCTTCGGTAACGAATCGGTGAAGCGGATTTCGTCGGGGCGGGCCAGGGCACCGATTTCCTTGGCGACGTGCGCCTTCAGCTCCGTCTTCAGTTCTTCCGACGGTGGGTTGCCCCCCTTGAGGGTGACGAAGCAGGCGATCGCTTCGCCCTTGATTTCGTCCGGTTTGCCGACGACCGCGGCTTCGGCCACCTTCGGGTGCTGCACCAAGGCGCTTTCTACTTCCATGGTGCTCAACCGATGGCCGCTGACGTTGAGCACGTCGTCGACACGGCCCATCACCCAGACGTAGCCTTCTTCATCATGGCGTGCCCCATCCGCCGTGAAGTAACAATGCGGCACGTGGCCCCAGTATTGAGCCTTGTAACGTTCGTCGTCGCCCAGGATCGTGCGGAGCATCGCCGGCCACGGTTTGCGAACCACCAGGAAGCCGCCAGCGTTCGCGGGGACCGGGTGCCCCGCTTTATCGACGATTTCGGTGACAATGCCGGGAAACGGCTTGGTCGCCGAGCCGGGTTTGGTCGCGATCGCACCAGGGAGCGGGCTGAGCATGATGCAGCCGGTTTCCGTTTGCCACCAGGTATCGACGATCGGGCAGCGGCCGCCGCCGATCACTTCGTGATACCACATCCACGCTTCCGGATTGATCGGTTCACCGACGGTGCCGAGGAGCCGCAAGCTGGATAGATCGTGCCCCTTCGGCAAATGGTCGCCCCACTTGATGAAGGCCCGGATTGCCGTCGGCGCGGTGTA
Organism: Planctomycetota bacterium; assembly: GCA_021413475.1. Lineage (GTDB taxonomy): Bacteria > Planctomycetota > Planctomycetia > Gemmatales > Gemmataceae > JAIOQJ01. The sequence goes on from JAIOQJ010000352.1 coordinate 8,691, forward strand.
GAAGATCGACACCTTGTATTTCGCGATGATCTCCCAGAATCGGTCTTCCCGAGGCTGATTCGGGGCCCCTTCGTACATGACAATCGTCGAACCATTGGCCAGCGGGCCATAGACGATATAGCTATGCCCGGTGATCCAGCCGACGTCTGCGGTACACCAGTATGTGTCGTCTTCCTTCAGATCGAAGACCCATTTGTGAGTCAGCGAAGTGCCAAGCAAATAACCCGCCGTGGTATGTAGAATTCCCTTGGGTTTTCCGGTCGATCCGGAGGTGTAGAGCACGAAGAGGGGATGCTCGCTATCGAGTTCCACGGCGGGGCAATCCGACGAGGCGTCCGCTACCAGTTCGTGCCACCAGAAATCACGGCCTGGCTTCATGTCAATGGCGGTGTGGCAGCGATTAAAGACGATGCACTTTTCGACGGTCGGCGATTTGGCCAAGGCGACATCGACGTTGCTCTTGAGTGGCACGACCTTGCCGCGCCGCCAGCCGCCGTCGGCGGTGATGATCAGTTTCGCCTTGGCGTCGTTATTGCGATCGGCGACCGCTTCCGAGGAAAAGCCGCCGAAGATCACCGAGTGCGTCGCGCCGATGCGGGCGCAACTGAGCATGGCGATGACCGCTTCCGGGATCATCGGCATGTAGATGGTCACGCGGTCGCCGGCCTTGATGCCGATTTTCAGGAGTGCATTCGAAAATTTGCAGACCTCGCGATGCAGGTCCTGATAGCGAAGCACGCGTGAATCGCCCGGCTCGCCTTCCCAGACGATGGCGGCTTTGTTGGCTCGCGGTCCATCGAGATGGCGATCGATGCAGTTGTAGCTCGCGTTGATCTTGCCGCCGAGGAACCACTTGGCGAACGGCTCGTTCCATTCGAGGACTTTGTCCCATTTGCGGAACCAGTGCAGCGATTCGGCCTGCTCGGCCCAGAAGCCTTCGGGGTCTTCCTTGCCGCGTTTGAATAACCGTTCGTATTCCGCGAGACTCGGAACCAGAGCCTTGGCCGCAAATTCGGCCGGCGGTTCGAACTTTCGGATTTCCTTCAGGACGCTGGTAATGTTCTTTTGCGGAGAGGACATGGAGAGCCCTTAACGGCGATGGATGATTCAATTCGGTATCTGCATCAGGATAGGCGGAAGTAGGGCGGGGAGCAACCGGGAAGAGCGTTCTCGCGTCGAGTTGTGTAGGGTGATAGGATGAGGACAAGTGTTTAATGGCGGGCGGAACGGTTTACAGCGTGCCATGCCCACGGCTTTGCGTGGGCATGATTGTCACGCAAGTACGGCTACGCGTGCCATTCCCACGGCTTTGCGTGGGCATGTTTGTCGCTCAGGGCTCACATGCCCACGCAGAGCCGTGGGCATGGCACGCAACGAGAATTTCACCTGCCCGGGAAACAATACAACCGATGACCGATCAAGACTTTACGCAACGTGCCCTGGAGCTTGCCGAGCGCGGCCGCGGTCTGGTGGAGCCGAATCCGCTGGTCGGGGCGGTTGTCGTACGCAATGGGGAAATAGTCGGTGAAGGTTGGCACGAGCATTTCGGGAAAGCTCATGCGGAAGTAATTGCACTCAATCAAGCCGGAGAGAGGGCGCGCGGGGCTACGTTGTACGTAACCCTTGAGCCGTGTTGCCATCACGGCAAGACGCCGCCGTGCACCGACGCTGTGCTTCGCGCCGGTATCCGTCGGGTCGTTGCCTCCATGCTGGATCCCTTTCCTGCCGTCGCGGGAAAAGGATCGGCGATCCTTCGAGATGCGGGGGTCGAAGTCGAAATCGGCCTCGGGGGGCCCGCTGCTCACGTGTTGAACGCGCCTTACCTCACCCTCTTGCGCGAGAATCGCCCCTGGATTTTCGGAAAATGGGCGATGACTCTCGACGGCAAGATTGCCGGTTTTACCGGTTCTTCCAAATGGATCACTTCCGAGGCCGCGCGTGAGAAAGTACACAAGCTGCGCGGGCGCATGGATGCCTCACTGGGAGAAGCGAGGTTGCGAGATCGTGGGGGTCGCTTCGCTTTGCGAAGGTATGTCGGAACTAGGTCGGAGGCGCATGACGAATGTTCTCGTCGAAGGTGGTTCAAGGCTGCTCGGCTCGTTCTTCGATGCCCGTCTGATCGATGAAGTTTACGCCTTTATCGCGCCCAAGTTAATAGGCGGGGATCAGGCATTGTCGCCCATCGGCGGGGAAGGGATTGGCGAAATGAGCGAGGCGTTGCGGCTTGAGGGGATGTGTGTTGAGAGTTTCGGAGAGGATTTGTTGGTGCATGGAAGAGTGAAACGATAGGCGAGCCGGCTCCCGTGAGGTGCCGGAGTATGAGAGTACTCCGGCCCTTCACGGGAGCCGGCTCGCCAACTTTCATTTATTCATCGCCGGATTGGCCGGTCGTACCACCCTAAATCACCATTCGCCGCAAAAACTTCACCCCCGCCGTCACGTCCTCCAGTTGATTGGAGCCGGTGTCGCGGCGTACGACGACCGCACCGCGATATTCGATTGCCGTCAGCGTGCCAACGAAGCCTAGCCATTCGATGTCGCCCGCTCCCAACGGCACTTCTGCGGCACTCAGATTCACGGTCATTACCCGGGCATCGCGTGCGTTAACGTGGCGGACCATCCCGGTCAGGCTGAACAGGTTTTTCGTCGCATCGTGGCCGTGCAGTATGAGATTGACGGGATCGTAATTCACGCCGAGGCAGCCGACCTCGAACGTCTTCAAATAATCGCGAACCTTGTCACCGGCATCAAAGCCGATCTCGAGAGCGAGCGAGGTGCCCATCCGGTCGCCGTATAACCCAAGGGCCAGCAATGCCTCGCGCATCAGCATGGCCCGCGGCGATACCGGTTCTTCCGCGATTTTGGGAAACTGCACGATGACGAGCCGCGGCCCCAACTCGAAGGCGAGGTCCATCACCCGCTTGATGTGCTCGATGCGGGCTTCTTGATTCTCAGCGGCGTCGATACCGAGCCGTAGCGGGCAATTGAGGGCGGTTAGTTCCAGGTCGTAAGTTTTGAGCAAATTGCGGAGTTCGCGGCGGCCAGTATCCGAGAGTCGTTCGGGTGAGAGGTCGCCGTAGGCGTCGAGCTGCACACCTTTCACATTCATGCGTGCAACGGCCGGCAAACCCTGCCGGAGCGGTAGTTTCAGTGAGGAAAGACAGACGCCGATCTTCATGAACGCGATCTCCCGGAGCAACGGTAACGAAGCTATTGTACCGCGTTCCCGCTGGAAGGCGCGTCATCGCTCAATCCTGAAGTTCCTGGAATATCGCTTCGAACTGTCCACCCACGCTGGCAAAGACCTCGATCAGGTTCGGATCAAATTGGCCGCGCGAGGCCTGCGTGATGATCTGGAACGCGGAGTTGTGCGCGAGGGCAGGTTTGTAAACCCGACGGCAACGCAGGGCGTCGTAAACATCTGCGATGGCGACGATTCGGGCCGCCAGGGGTATGCCGTTGCCGGCCAGGCGGTCGGGATAGCCCGTGCCATCGTGGCGTTCATGATGATGCCGCATGATATCGATCGCGATCCTGAGAAAAACCGCTGCCCCGGCGTGCAGCTTCGCCACTTCTTGAAGGGTCTCGCTCGCGATCGTCGTGTGTGTCTGCATCAGTATGCGTTCTTCGGTGGTGAAGGTTCCCCCTTTCAAAAGAATATGATCGGGCAACGCGATCTTGCCCACATCGTGAAGGGGAACGGCCGATTCCAGCATTTCGATGTAATGTCGGTCGATCTGGCCGTTGAAGGATGGCGAGCGCATCGCTCCTTCCGCCAGGGCCCGGCAATAGCGTTGCATGCGTTCCGTGTGGTTGCGGCCTCGGGAGTCGCGTTGATCGATCAAGCGAGCCAGGCCGACGACCAACGAATTTCGCGTTTGTTGAACGTCGCTATCGCGTGCCTTCAGGTTGAATTCGAGCTCCGCGTTCACATGCATCAGTTGATTATTGAGGATGATTGATCGATCCTGTGCGGTCTTGAGCCGTAGGGCCGCCCGCACCCGGCCGAGAAATTGCACGACACTGAATGGCTTCGCGAGGTAGTCGTCCGCCCCGTTAAGCATCATCTGCGACATCTCGTCCGGCGAAGCTTGGCCCGAGAACATGATGATCTTCATGTGCTCCGATTGAGCAAGTTGCCGGAGTTGCTGTAAGGCCTCGGCCCCTGTCATTCCCGGCATATTCACGTCGAGAAGAATGAGGTCGTACGCGTGCTCGGTGACTGCTTTGATGGCGGCGCAGCCGTCCTCTACCTCATCGCACTCCATATCCTGCGCTTGCAGGAGATGCCGGCACAGATGCCGGATCTCCGGTTCGTCGTCGACGATCAAGACACGCTGCGTGTTCGTGAACACCGCTCGTGAAGGCGTCGACTGGTGCATCGAAGTTCTTGCCAGAGCCAACGGCAACTGCTCGGGCGAATCGGAACGAAGGAACGGGAGGAGTGCCTGCATCACGGCTTGCGGAGTCGGATAGCGGTCATCCGGAGCGGTGGCCATCATGCGTTTTAACGTATCGTCGAGCTCAGCCGGACATTCGGGCAGGAATTCTCTCAACGAGGGCGGCGGCTGATTCAAACGCTTTGCCAGATTCTCGATCGGGCTGGCGCTGCTCGTGAACGGCAACTGCCCGGTCAGGCTCCAGAACAGGACACCGCCGAGGCTGTAAAGATCGGCACGAATATCGACCGTACTCGAATCTCGCGCTTGCTCGGGTGCCATGAAGTCGATGGTCCCTAGCACGGTCCCAGGCACGGTCATGCGATTCTGAAAATGCCGCGAAAGACCGAAGTCGAGCAGTTTCGCTTGCTCCTCAGGTGTCACCATGATGTTCGAAGGCTTGATATCCCGATGCACGAGGTTAAATTTGTGCGTTTCGGCAAGAGCCGAGGCGATCTGATAAGCGAGGCTGCAAGCGCGATGGATCGGCAGAGGACCGAAATTGCGAATGTACTCTTCCAGATCCTGGCCTGCCACGTATTCCATGACCAGAAAACGCAGCGAGGGCGAGGAGGGATCCGGGTTGAAAAGCCGGCCGGCATCCGTGGCGGAAACGATGTTGGGATGCCTCAATTGAGCGACCACGCGCATTTCGGAAAAGAAGCGAGTTTCAAGCCGGCTATCTTGACCCTGCGACATCGGCAAAACTTTGATCGCGACCGTATGCCGCATGTCGGCATGCTCGGCCTTGAAGACGATCGCCATGCCGCCCGCGCCAATACGATCAAGAATTCGATAGCTGCCGAGCACCAGTCCAAAAGTCGTGCCCGCCATGATCCGCGAGCCTTGATACTCCGTCAGGACGCCGTGCTCCATCAGCATTTGAATGACTTCGTTCCGATTCCGCAGACACAGGATTCTTTCCTGAACGGGTAACGGCAGCGCATCCCAATCCTCGGCCAGGATGAAATTGGACGCGAGCAATCGATCGACTACCTGGCCTCCCGTTTCTTCTTCCTGGCAGTGTGTCTTGGAATTACTCAGTCCAAGGGAACTGTGCGATGACATCAACTTCATCATGATCGGGCCTCAATTTTGCGAATATGCGGCAATTCGAGCGGGGCTCTGAACCCATGGCGGGAAAGTTTCGAACGCTGCAAGCTTAGATCGGGATACCGGCCAATGTGTGGGCAAATGACGAGAGAACGGAAAAGAATTCCCGCCAGTGCAGAGAGTTGTGCTGGTGCCATCGAGCTGTGAGTGGTAAGTTCTGTCCGCTCAGTCAAAAAGCGATCCCTGTGCCAATCGACCGTTCGTGAATGACTCGGTGGAGAGCTTTGGACCCCGCTCGGCCATGCCGAGACGTCGGCGGTGCAGCAGAAACATGTCGCGGAAGACTTCGGCCCATTCGCCTTCACCCTTCATCCGGCTCCCAAATCGGCCATCATTGAGGTTGCCTCCGCGAGTCTCGCGAATTCGGCCAAGGATCCGCTCTTTTCGCGCTGGGTAGTGTTGTTCCAGCCACGTCGCGAAGAGTTCTTTGACCGCAAACGGCAGGCGGAGCACGACGTAGCCGGCGGAAATTGCTCCCGCCTTGGCGCACGCTTCCAATACGGCCGGGGTTTCGTGATCATTCAGACCGGGAATAATGGGAGCATTCATGACCCCGACCGGGATTCCCGCGGCCGCGAGTTCCTCAATCGCCCGCAATCGGGCCACCGGGTTGGACGCTCGCGGCTCCATCACCCGTGCCAGATCGGGGTCGAGCGTTGTGATTGAGAGGTAAACCATCGCCCCTTGCACGGCTGCCAGTTCTTTCAGAATGTCGATATCGCGGGCCACCAGGGCGTTTTTTGTCACGATGCCGATCGGATTGCGAAATTCCGCGAAGACTTGCAGGCAACGGCGGGTCAATTCGAGCCGGCGTTCGATTGGTTGGTAGGCATCCGTCACGCCGCTGATTGAAACCGTTTGGGGCACCCATTTTCGCGATCTCAATTCTTGGCGAAGCAATTCCGGGGCGTTCTCCTTCACGAAGATTTGCGTCTCGAAATCGAGTCCCGCCGAGAGGCTGAGCCATTCGTGCGTCGGTCGCGCGTAACAGTAAATGCAGCCATGCTCGCAGCCGCGATAGGGGTTCAGGCTGAAAGTAAACGGAATATCTGGACTATCATTGGTTGTGAGGATGCTGCGCGTCTGATCGCGGAAAAAACGCGTGGCCGGCGCTGGGTCTTCTGGATCGTCCCAATCATCGTAACGCTCGCGGTACAGAGGAATGAACCGATTCGGCGGGTTTTCGGACGCGCCGCGACCACGTTGGGGTGCGTTAGTGGACATGAGATTAGTATACTAATAATCAGGTATCCAGATAGTCAAGAGCTATATCCAGGGCTGGGGACGAGTGGGTGAGTGCACCCACGCTGATGCGATCGACCCCGGTCTCGGCAATGCCGCGAACCGTGTCGAAGTTCACGCCGCCCGATGCTTCGAGCAGGACATCTGGGGCAGTTGCATCGCGCCGGGCCACGCTGGACCGAAGTTGGTCGAGGTTCATGTTGTCGAGCAATACGATCTCCGGCCGAGAGGCGAGCGCCCGTTCCAGTTGCTCCAGTGAATCGACTTCGATCTCGACGGGCAGACCCGGTTGCGTTTCTCGGCAACGCCGTACGGCCTCCTCGATTTCATTTCCAGGTGCGGCTTTGCGAATAGCCGCGATATGGTTGTCCTTGATGAGAATTGCATCGTAAAGGCCGATGCGGTGATTGGTGCCGCCCCCCATGCGCACTGCGTATTTTTCGAGTAACCGCCAGCCCGGGAGAGTCTTCCGTGTGTCGAGAATTTTCGCCTTGGTCCCTGCCACGGCATCCACGTATTGGCTGGTGACGGTCGCGATACCAGATAGATGCTGAAGAAAATTGAGTGCCATGCGCTCGGCCGAGAGTATCGACCGCATCGTCCCTTCGACGGTGGCGATCCAGTAACCTGATGCGAGCGATTGTCCGTCGTTTAGATGCGATTGGAACTTCAAAGAAGGGTCGACGCGCTCGATGACGCGCAGGCACGCCGGCAAGCCGGCAAGGATACCGGGCCGCCGTGCCACGAATGCCGCTTTCCCTATCGCCGTCGCGGGAATCGTGGCCAGGCTGGTTACATCACCGGTTTTGCCAAGATCCTCGCGGATGGCGAGTTCGAGGAGGGCGGCGAGTGTTTGGCGTTCGGGAACAGTGAAATCGGTCATGAGATCGGACAATCCTTTTCGCAATTACCCCTTAAAAAACTCCACCGCGTTCCGAAAGAGCTGCAATCCATCGCCTTCCTGCTTCAGCCCTTCGCGGGTCCAGCGCGGATGCTGCGTCGGCAAGACGTGCCTTTCCGGGTGAGGCATCAGTCCGAGGACTCGGCCGCTAGCGTCGCAGAGGCCCGCCACGTCGCCCTGGGAGCCGTTCGGGTTCACGGGGTAGCCGCCGGGTTTGCCGTGTTCGTCGACGTATTTCAGCACGATTTGGCCGGCTTCCTCAAGGCCGCGGAGGATCCATTCTTTACGGCAGACGAAGTTTCCCTCGCCGTGGGCCATCGGCACGTGCATCACAGTGACGTTCTTTAAAAACGGGCAGCGATCGGACTTTGCCTTGATGTAGAGCCAGCGATCCTGATAGCCGTGCGTGTTGTAACTGAGCGTGACGAGCGGGCCTTCGTCGTCGGGCGGCATGATCAGGCCGGCCTTGATTAGCGTCTGGAAACCATTGCAAACGCCCAAGATAAGCTTCTCGCGGTCGCGGAATTCGCGGAGTTCGTCGCCCAGGAAATGGGCCAGTTGCACGGCCAGAATCTTGCCGGCCGCGACATCGTCGCCGTAGCTGAAACCACCTGGAATCATGAGGACCTGGTATTCACGAAGTAATTTAGGATCGTCGCGAAGGCGGTTGAGATGCACGCGATCGGCGATCGCGCCCGCTTGTTCGAAGGCGAATTGAGCCTCGCTATCGCAGTTGGTTCCTGGAGCACGGAGAATCAAAACGCGAGGAGTAGCCATGATGAGGTTTCCGAGAATGCAGCTGAAAAAAGCTTGACGACACTGAACTATTCAATCATTATCGTCGTTGTATTGTTCGCGACCTCGCAACGCTAGCGGTTTCCCGAACTGAAGAAACGGCCTGGGAAGGCCGTCCCACGAAGCGAAGCGATGGCGACGAACGCGAGCTAAAGAATGTCCTCGCCGAACGTCCTCCAGAGGATGCGGGGAATCTTTTCCACTTTTTTTAGACCGAACCCTTGACACTCGGTCCCCTCGACCTTAAATTACTCGTGTCCTGAACGGACATCCCGAATGCGAATCTGGGACAGGAGCTTTATCCCTCTTGTTCAAGCCTCGCAGTTCCAGTGGATCTTTGACAAGTTGGTGACGATTAATTGAGCCTATCGAAGATGGGGTTGATGCCAGTTGGCATTCTTCTCATCTGCAAGCTCTCCCGCCGAAAGGCGTGGAGAAATTTTTTTGAGTCGATTCCAAGCTGGCGGCTTCAAACTGCTTCTGTTCAAAACACGGTGAAAGCCGTTGTTATAAAACACACTATGAAGGGTTTGATCCTGGCTCAGAACGAACGTTGGCGGCGTGGATTAGGCATGCAAGTCGAACGAATCCCATTTGGGTAACTGGATGGGGGAAGTGGCGAAAGGGGCAGTAATGCATGGGTAACCTACCATGGAGT
>JAIOQJ010000353.1 GCA_021413475.1 Planctomycetota bacterium
AAGGCGACGGCGGCGGGAAGGAGCATCCACGGCTCATCGGGGTCGCGAGTTTCCCAGTCGGCAACCCAGGTCGCCGCCACTTTGAAGTCACCCACATCGATCAACGCCTCGGCCGCCTTGGCCCAGGCGCGATTGGTGGAGCGAAGCTGTTTGTCGTAGCGGGCGATGCATTCGTGTAGCTTGGCCGCAGTCGCAGGTTTCGCGAGTTGGCTAACGGCGGCCATCAACGCTTCCGCACCGATCTCGCCGCGTTCGAGCAGGGACGGCAGCCGGCTCTCCATGGCATCCACATTGCGGGAGCCGACGCGTTCGGCCCAGAGACGCCCGATATGGCTGACGCTGGTTTCATCCTCGATCGCATCGTTCAGGGAGTTTTCGACCGTCGTGCCCCAGCCCGCTTCGGTCATGGCGTCGGCAGCTTTACCCAGGAGCATGTAGGGGGCCTCTTCGTCGCGGCACATTTCGCGGAACTGGGTGCCGCCCGATTCCTCGTCGCGATTTTTGATGGCCAAGCGAACGGCGCGCAAGCGAACGTAGGGGCCGCCGATATGTTCCTGGAGCCGGGCCAGTGTATTGTTCGCGGCTTCAAGTTCCTCGTCGGCGAGCAATTCATCCATCAGATGCAAACCGGCGAACGCGTAATTCGGGTCAAGCTCGAAGGCACGCTGGAAGTCGGCTTTAGCACCACGGCGATCGCCGCCGAAGAGCTTTGCCTCGCCACGATATCCGTAAGCGGCGGGATCGCTGGGGGCGAGCCGGACGAGATTCTCCGCCGCTTCGAGGTAATCCGAATGGGCTTCCTCGGCATCGAACCAGTTGGCGATCTGTTGCCAGCCCCAATAGTAATCGGGGTCGGCGACGAGGATCTCGCGCATCCGAGCGATCGCGGTTTCGCGGTCGCCGCGCAACGCTTGGACCCAGGCCGAGCGGCCGCGCAGGATCATCGGCGGAGTGTCGCCGAAGGTTGGCGGATGGCAAGTGTCGATCGCTTCGTCGTAGCGATTGTTCCGCGCGAGAAGCTCGGCCTTCACGTCGTAAGTCTGAATGTAGGACGGGTGGGCCGCGATGCAGCGGTTGATCAATTTCAGCTTGCGCTCGATGTCCGCCTCGCTGCCGTCAGGCCCTTCGAGCCAGGCGAAGAGCGTGTACGGATGAAATTCCTCGGCTTCGAGGATGACGCTTTGCAGAACCTTGTCCGCTTCTTCCGACCAGCCGGCCTTACGGCACTCGGCCACGGCGGTGTTGATCGGCCAAGTCGAATCGCAGTGGAGCGAGAAGGCGTCGCGCAGGGCGTCGAGAGCCGCTTCCATCTCGTCTTCGTGGGCGGCCAGTTGCGAATAGCGGGCGGCCACGAACGGCCGACCCGAACCGCCAATGTGTTCTTGGAGCAGAGCCAGCGAGTTCCGGGCGTTGTTGAACTCCTCGTCCTGAAGGTAGGCGTCGAAGAGCAACATGCCGGCGAAGGAATAACCGGGCGCGATCTTCTGTGCCTCGCGAAGATCGGCTTTGCCTCCGTCACGATCACCCGTTTGCAACTTGGCCTCGCCGCGCATGGCGAGGGCCACGGGGCTATCGGGCCGGAGTTCGACGAGTTTCTCGGCCGCTTCGAGATTCGGTGGATCGGCCTCGAAGACTTCGGGCAGCGCGGCCGCTTTGGCCTCATCGAAACGGCCCATGTCGGCGAGTCGTTCCGCTTTCAGATCGTAGGCTTCGATCGAACGCGGATTGAGCGCGATGGCTCGATCGAGAGCTTGCAACGCCTCTTCGTTGTGTTCCCGACCCATCAACATGCGGACCAACGCCAACCACGACCGGTAATCGCCGGGACGCAGGCGAGCGACTTCGCGCGCCACTTCTAGGCCTTGAGCGGCGAGTTCCATTCGCTCCGACCAGTCGCCGAGCGCGCGCCAGGCCCAGTCGTAGCCGGGATCGAGTTTCAGAGCGATGCGCAAGCGTTCGATTGCTTCCTCGCTCTCGTTGGCGTTCCAGAGATTGTCGGCCAGGTAGCCATGATTGACCGGATCGAGCGGTGAACGGGCGACCGCTTGTTCGAGCACGACGCGTGCGTCCTCGGACTGCTGATTGGCTTCGAGCGTCTCGGCCAGTTCGCGGGCTGCGAAGCTCCAGCCCGGCGCGACGGTGACCGCTTGCCGCAATGCCTCGATCTGTCCTTCGATTTCGTTCTGGGCACGGCGGACTTCGGCCAGATCGACCCAGACGCGTGCCAGCAGTGGGAACCGCGTCACGGCTTCCTTGGCCAGTTCGTGGGCCTCTTCGAGCCGGCTGCAAATTAGGAGTTGCTGGATCGTCGTCGACCAGCACTGCCAGAGTTCAACATGGTCGTCGAGCAGAGCCTGCAAGATCCGCAGCAAATCGTCCGGCTCGATGATGTTGACGGCCTGATCGCGGAAGGTGAGCAGTCCGTCGCCGAAGTTCGGTTGCGATTTCAGTTCGTCGGCCACGAACTGAAGCGTCTCCTCTTTGTCTTCTTCGCCAGCGAGAGCGACAAGCTCGGCGATCGCGACTTCATTGTCCACCGATTGGCGGATGGCTTCCTCGTAAGCTTCGCGTGCGTCACTGGGCCGATCCGATTTTGATTGAACATGGCCAAGTGTAAAAAAGTACGACGGGCTATCGGGTTCGAGTCGCCGGGAAATCTCGAGTTCATTCAATGCCTCTTCGCCTCGGCCAACGTTGGCCAAGTGCAGGGCAAGTTCGCGATGGGCCCAGGCATCCTCGGGGCACTGGGCGATCAGGCGGCGAATGACCGGCTCGGCCGGCGATTCACGCGTGTCGCCGCCGGTGGCCGAATCGCCGCGGAGCCAATCGATCAATAATTGCTGCAGCGGATGGAAGGTCGGATGGCGATCGGACCAGCCGCGCAGCCAGGCGATGGCCGCCTCGCGGCCTTCGAGGTCGGCGATCGTCCGCGTCAGTTGGCGATGGGCATCGACCGCGAGCGGATCTTCCTTGAGGACCTCTTCCCAGTGTTGTCGTGCGATGGTCAGTTCGCTTTGCAACATCGCCATTCGTGAAGCCGCTCGCAGCCAGCTTGATTTGGCCGCCAACGGCCGGGCGGATTCGAGGATCTCCAGTCCTTTTTCAGGCTCGTTGTAGTTTGTGCGCATCTCGGCAGCGAAGAGCATTACCTCGCCGACTTCAGCATTTTTGTCCGGATCTTTGGCCGTCGCCGAATTGGAAACCTGGGCAGCCTGATCGAGAATGTCGAATGCCGACTGCATCTCGTCCTGTTCGCTCAGAGCGTAGAAGAGAGCCCGGGCCGGAGCGGCGGCTTTCCCTTTCAGGCGATTGTAGCGTGTCTGCAAGAATCGCATCGCCTCGGGAGTCTGCTCGAGAACATGGGCGGCGCGGAAATAGCCTTCCGCAAATTGCTCGTCGCGTTCATCCAGCGAGGCAGCGAAGCGGTACAGGTCGGCCGCTTCGTGAAATTGGCGTTGTTCCCAGAGCAAGTTGGCGAGGAAATAATAAGCGACGGCCGCGTAGGGGCGTTTGCGAATCGCTCGCCGCATCACGCGAATCGCCTGCGCGTGATAGCGAGGGTCGGGCATGACGATCTGTGCGAAATGCTGGGCGAAAAGCGGATCGCCCTCCATCCGCTCGATCTGCTCGCGGGCCATGTCGAAACGATCTTCCTTGCGGCCAAGATCGCGCAGCACATTAATGCGTGCGAGCAGGAAAGTTGGCTCGTCCGGATAGAGAGCGAGCATGGCATCGAGTGCTTGCAGCAGTCGAGTGGGATTCGAATCATAGCGTGCGATGGCGATCCGCGCGAATCGCGTCAGGCGGTGCTCGGCGTCCGCGTCGTTCATTTCTTCCAAGATACTCTGGGCCTTGTCGCGATCGAAGTTGGAGAGAGCAAGTTGGATTCGGTGCAAGTGGTCGTAAAGATGCGTTTCCAACAACACGATGCCATCGTGGAGTCCGGTTTTGCCGAGCGGTGCCAGGGCCAGGCCGCGCGGACCGAATGTCGAGTAGCGTTCGAAGAGCGGCTTCAACGGTGCTTCGTGCGTCCGCCGATCTTGAGGATCCCGCAGCCAGAGCGAATTCCGAAGGCGATCGCAGCCGATGACGACTTGAGAATGCGTGAAACCCGCATCGACCAGCGTCAGCAGGAAAGGCGTGCCGCGTTCGAGCAAAGTGAAAGCGGTTTCGGGGGTCAGGGTGAATTCAATCGCCCGGAAACCGTTCTCCTCGGCCCAGCGGCGTTCTCGGAAATCGGGCAGGCCGTCGTAGATCACGCTTTCGTCGGGGACGACGCTCGTAGTCGTTTTCCAGAAGCGAGCTATTAGATCGAGCGGGCGCAGGGCCGTCGTCGACACCCCTTCCGGTGCGGAAATGTCGAGGCGGACGATCGGAGAAAGGCCCTCGTCCGTCGTTTCTTCGAGCGTTTTGTTGAACGTCGTGTAAAACTCTTCGTCGGCCTTCGGAGCCTCGGCCTTGGCAGCCGCTCGATCGTTGGTGAAGTACGCGGTGTCGCACCGCCGTGCTGCCAGCCACTTGAGGACTTCTTCCTCCATCAACGGGGAAAGTTCCGCGTAGCGTTCGTAACTTCGGCGTGCGTCGTGATACCGGCCGAGGTCGAATTGCATGCCTGCAAGGTGCGCGACGACGATGCCGCTTTCGATGTGTTCAATCGCTTCGGTCAAGCGCTCGATTGCCTCGCGTTCCTTGCCCATCATCTGAAGAAGATGCGCCTCGGCCTGCACGCCAGGCCGGAACCAAGGGGACAATTCCATCGAGCGGCGGGCCGAGGCGAGGGCGTCGTCATAGCGCTCGGCGAATTCCAGCGCGGAAGCTCGTTCGATGCAAAGCCATGCGCGATCATGGCTTTGCGATTCAGCCCGGTTTAACCAGCGTTCCGAGCGATCGAAATCGCGTAAGCGGGCCGATACGAAGCCGTGAAGGGCGTACCAGTCGGCACGCACGTCGGGCGGGGCTTCGTTCCACTCGGGATTGTTTCGCAGAAAATGCCAGGCGGCGAGCGGGCCGAATTTTTCGAGCCGATAGCGGGCGTGGTAATAGATCGCTTCGTGATAAGTGGGCGTGTCGCGGTAGGCGCGCAGATGCAACCAGCGGCCAAGCCGGGGGGCACCGAGTTGGATGACCAGCCGCCCTCCCATCAGACGGGCCGCGGAGTTCGACCATTCTGTGAACGGCCCGAAGGTTTCGGCTTTCCGCAGCGCCTGAAGGTAGAGACCCCGAGCGTAAAGCTCTCGGATCGGGGCCAGTTCGGCGGAGGGGATTTCCATGCGTTTGCAGTTCCACAAGACAATGGTCGGGGATCAATACACGTGCCGGTCGCGATCGTTTTCAGCACGGTCATTTGGATTGCGGCCGGTGAATCGGCACCGGCCGAACCCCAATCCCTCATTCCTCGGAGCGGACCGACTCCGACATCTGGCCGAGCAGATTCAGGATCGACCCGATCTGGCTGGCACGGATGGCAAATCGGTCGAGAAACTCGCCAAGGGAGAAATCGTCTTCGAGTCCGTGGCGTTCTTCGTCTTTCAAGTGGTGTACCATTTCATCCATTAAGCGGAGGTAAGCGCGTTCGATTGCGGGGAGGACTTCCCGGAATGAAGCAGGAAACTCAGGAAAATCGTCGTGCCAGCGTTCGAAGAAATTGCGCCAGCGGACTTGGTTGCCGTCTCCCGCAGTGGAGGCCGTCGTTTGCAATAGACCAAGTTGTTCGCGCTGAATATCGATCAGTTGGCGAAGCAGATCGGCAGTCGATTCCGTCGTGGGTGCGACGGGGGGCGACAACGTGGGTGTCGGCGGCGCGACGATGAACTGAAAGTGCATGCGATCCTCGTCCCAACTCTCGGCGAATTCCCATGATGTTACGAATTGATGTATTATAGGGAGTCGTTCCCATTTCCAAACAGTCCTTGCCCCACGAAGCGACGGATCGTTCGCACGGAGCTGAGAATCGCTGGACAATGGTGGTCCTCTTCGTAGGACGGCCTTCCGTGTCCGTCCCCGCGCATGAGACGGCCACGGAAGGCCGTCCTACGAAAGCCATCAGTTCAAAAATCAACTTTTCATCGAATCTTTTTCTTTCCAGGCCGTCAAGCCCGTAGGATGTCTGCCGATGCGTCCACGCTGTTGGGGAGCCAAATATGCGAATCAACCTTTCGGGTTTTCTGGCGATTCTTGTCGTCTTTTCAGCCATTTCCAATGTGTCAGGCACCGAGCCGGAGAAACCGAAGTTGCTTGTCCTCGTCGTCTTCGATCAGTTGCGTGGCGACTATCCCCATCGCTGGGGGAGTCTGTTCGTGGATGGCGGCTTCAAACGATTACAGTCCGACGGTGCCTGGTTTAGAAATTGCCATTATCCCTACGCCACGACGCAGACTGGGCCAGGGCATGCCGCGATGCTGACCGGTTGCTCGCCAAATCAGCACGGCATTCCCATGAACCAATGGTATGACCGCCAGACTTCGACGGTTGTCAACTGTGCCCAATCGGCCCGCTATCAACGAGTTCCCGCCTTGGTCAAGGAAGTCGAGCCCGAACAGCCGAAGGAAACGGAGAAATTGAAGGTGAAATTGGCGGGTTCGCCCGAATGGCTTCTCGTTCCCACCATCGGCGACGTTCTCAAGGAAGCGACGAAGGGGAAAGCCAAGGTCGTCGGCTTGTCGTTCAAGGATCGCTCGGCCCTGCTTCCCGTCGGACGAAGTGCCGATGCCGTCTATTGGCTCGACAGCACCGATGGCATGATCGTCACGTCATCGTTCTACCGCGATTCCGTTCATCCCTGGGTGGCCGAGTTCAATAAAACGCGCATGGCCGACCGCTGGTTTGGCCGTGAATGGTCGCATCTGTTGAGCAACTTGGACTATCAGAAAAACTCCGGGCCGGACGAAGTCGAGGGCGAAGGCAAAGGGATGAAGCAAGGCATCGTCTTTCCGCATCCGACCGATGGAGGCCTCAAAAAGCCGGGCAAGAACTACTACGACGCACTGTACAATTCGCCGTTTGGCAACGAGATGCTCTTTGAACTTGTAAAAAAGGCGGTCGTGGCTGAAAAACTCGGCGACGATGACGTGACCGACCTGCTGGTGGTGAGTTTTTCAAGCAACGACGCCATCGGACACTGCTGGGGGCCCGATTCGCAGGAAGTGCTCGATGCCACGCTTCGCTCGGATCGCATGATGGTGGAGTTCCTCGCATTCCTCGACAAGACTGTGGGTCGTGATCGCTATTTACTCGCCCTGACGGCCGACCACGGCATCTGCCCGCTGCCGGAAGTGACGGCCGCGAAGGGAACGTTCGCGAAACGGTTGCCCGGCAAAAAGATCTTCACGGCGGCCGAGGATCATCTTCGCTCAAAATACGATCTCAATCCGCTTGCCAAATCAAACTGGATCGAGAGCGTGCAACCGCCGTGGCTTTATCTCAATCAGCCGCTCATCGCATCCAAGGGTTTGAAAAGCGAGGATGTGGAGAAGGAACTCGCTCAGTTTCTTGCAAAACAGGAAGGTTTCCAACGGCTCTTCACGCGTGCCGATCTGGCCAAGGAATTTCCCGAGAACGATCCGATCGGCGGGCAGATGAAGCAATCGTACTTCCCCGAACGCTGCGGCGAAGTCGGCTACGTTTTGGAGCCGTTCTGTTTGCTCGATACCGC
>JAIOQJ010000228.1 GCA_021413475.1 Planctomycetota bacterium
CCGCAGCACCTGCCGCCAACGCTCGTGCTTCGCCTCATCGATCCGCCTTTGTCGCTGTGCCATGCCAGACTCCTTGTCGTATGAAGGAAACCTGGCACCAGCCTACCCGACCCCGCAAGACGGGCTTGGCCGGGCGTTTACAGAAATTCCACATCATCTGCACCTACAAGCTGCCGAAGGAGTTCGACGAGATCAGCATCGGCTTCGAGAAGATCCCGAGCCAAGACGCGGTCGCGGCCAGCCGCGAGCGTTGTATGCGCGTGAAGGACGACTCGCTCTGGTGGAAGCCGCTCAAGCCGGGCGGCTACCGAGCTTTGGACATAGGCCTCATCTATTCCAAACCCGACAAAAATGATGCCGACGGGAACCGGGTGAAGATCCGCAAGACGACCGAAGGCACGCTGGTGGTCTCGTTCCTCGTGGATACGAGCGATCCCGAGGAGCCGTACACCGTCGGCCCCGGTTCGTGGGACTACCTCATACGGATGAAAGCGCTCAAGCGCGGCGGGCCGATGGAAAGCGATCACGAGTTCGAGGTGTCAACCACTAAGGTCGCAGTAAAGATAGTCGACGATCCCGACTTCTCGGCGAAAGCCCTCAACCCACTCGACAAGAAACCCTAACGGATGACACGTTCGTCTCAGGCGATCATCTCCTTGATGACCCGGTCGTGGACGTCCGTTTATCGGAAGTCGCGGCGGGCGTAGCGGTGGGTTATATAGATTTAAGCACGTGGGCTTCGCTCGTTCCGCCAACTTCGGTTGAGCGCGTTGTCGACGCCAACCGAGAATTTCACGCACTCAACGCATCGACCAGCGCCCTCAACTTGCCGAGCCCGCCCACGTCGGCCGCTAGGGCCTTTACGCGGATGATCGTCTGCAAGGGATCCGCGCTTCCCGACGTGCTAGCCATCTGCACGGCGTCACGGGTGACTTTCCGACGACGGGTCTTCTCGCCCTTCAATTTGCCTTTGATGAGGTAAACGAGGTTCGGCGCAACGATGAGCCCGCTCGCTTTGAGGGCGGCAACGACCTCACTGACCTTGAACTCGGGGTTTTGCTGGTACACGTCACGAATGGCGGCGGACTTGTTGACTCCGCCTTTTGCTCGCTTTGCCACGAATCAATTCTCCAGATTGGTGTGAAATGGCGTCGGGATATGGTATGGAATGGGTGGGGACTGGCGAATTGCCAAGCCATCTTGCGCAATCTGGGAGGCACGATCAGCATGTAAAAGCGAAGTCGGCAAGGGCACGACGTTCTTCGTCAATTTGACGCTGAATTAGCTTCCAGGTCTATCGGGAGTATCACGAGGTCGATGGGTCGAAGATGAGCCACGCCCCGATGGTCAACGTCGCCAAAAACAAACCCGCTCCCAAGGCCGCCCAAAAGCCAATTCCGAACCGCTCCGCGAACGCCAGCGGCACGAAGAAGGGCAAGCCCAAAGGAACGAGGATCAACGTCTCGCGGGAAAGCTGAGACAGGTTTTTGAGATCGTGGTCCTGATACCAGGTCATGAGAATGGCAATGATGCTCACGATCGGCAGGGTCAAGAGAACGGCTCCCATCCTGGGCATCCGATGAGCGATTCCAGACACGACGCCGATGATGACGGCCGCGACGATCGTCCGCACGAGAAACATTTGCATGATGAGTCCTCCTCCAACTTCGGTTCCAGCACGGCGATATCTCAGCCTCATCGATTCCGCACCGCGACAGACCTCGTGCCGGCCGTTCCGTTTCGAGGTCCGTCGCGATCAATTCAAATTTATTCTTCCTTGAACGTCCCCTTCGCTCCCTTCTTGTTAATCTCGCCGATCACGATGCCCTCGAAATCGGCGACGTTGACCAACTCGGGATGGTCGCCGACAAACTTGGAGGTTTTGCCATCCTTCTTGTCTTTGGGCCACATCTCGATCGTTAGCGGCGGCACCACTTTGCCGTCCTTGGTTTTGGTTTCCTTGGTGGTCACGGTGAATTTCTCGGCATCAATGGGTAACAGGGTCTTTTCATCCTCTTCGAGAATCAGGAGGGTGCATTGCTTGTCTGGATGAACGACGGAAAACTCGGCGTGGACCGCGCCCAGATCGAACACCACGCCGTTGTTAGGCCCCTTGCCGTGAGCCTTATGTTCATTCTTCTTGTCGCCGCTCGGATCGGTCTTTTTGTCGCAGGCCGTCAGCGTAAACGTCGCAAACATCACGCCGAGCCCGAGAACTTTTGCGTACTTCATGTCATCCAGCCTTTCGTAGAAGAGAAACAGGTTGAACTTCCGAAAATCATGCCACATCATGCAGGAGTTCCTCGTCGGAACCATCTCTGCGGGCCAGCCGCTCGGCATCCTTGCCGCTAAATCGCCAGAACAAACCCGGGTGGATCAGGAACTCGCAGAAGGTCGAAGTCACCAGGCCACCCAGGATCACCGTC
>JAIOQJ010000229.1 GCA_021413475.1 Planctomycetota bacterium
AGCTGGCCGGTGAACTCAAAGCCCGCAACATCCCGGTGATCGTCGGTCCGGTCATGAATCGTCCGACCAGCGAACACGATCCGTTCGATGCGCCCTATGCCAACCCCGGACGTTTGTTCGAAGCGGGTGTTCTATTTTCAATTCGTTCAGACGATCCTTCCAACAGCCGTAACGCTCCCTTCGAAGCAGCTCAAGCCGTCGCGTACGGATTGCCGGAAGAAGAGGGTCTGAAAAGCGTCACGCTGAATGCCGCGAAGATCCTGGGGATCGACAACCGAGTGGGATCACTGACGGCGGGCAAGCTGGCACATGTGGTGATCACCGATGGCAACCCCTTACTGCAGATCACGCAAATCAAAGGGACATTCATCGACGGTCGCCCGTACTCACCCGAGACGCGGCAGACTCGATTCTACGAAAAGTACCGCCAGCGATTGAAGAAGTAACCGTCAGCACTTGTAGTAACCCGAAGCGTCAGCGAGGGCGGACACTTCAAAGAGCCCAACTGCAGGCAAGTCGTGGAAGCGTCCGCCCTCGCTAACGCTTCGGGTTAGTGAGCGGCGCTCCGCTTGCTCCTACGCTTCGCCACCGGTATAGAGCGACTCGATGACTTCACCATTCAAGAGGTGATTGGGGCGTCCGAGTGGATCCATTAAGACCGCGCTATGGTCAACGCCGAGCGCTTCAAAAATCGTCGTGCAGACGTCAGCGGGTGAGAACGCTCGCGAAATCGGATAGGCCGCGTTGGCATCCGTCTGTCCGATCACTTGCCCGCCGCGGACTCCAGCTCCCGCGAAGAGCCCCGAATAGGCGTGAGCCCAATGGTCGCGGCCCGGTACGGCTTCGCCGGACAACTTGGAAATCTTCGGAGTACGACCAAACTCTCCCATCACGATCACCAACGTCTGATCGAGCAATCCGGTACTCGCCAGATCGTCCATCAGAGCAGCCAGGCCCTGGTCCAATTGCGGCAGTAGCGTATTCTTCAACCGGCCCCAGTTATCAACGTGTGTGTCCCAAGTCTGCACGATCCCCATCGCTGCCTGAACCATCGGAACGCCAGCCTCGATCAGCCGCTTCGACAACAACAGCGACTGACCGAATTTGTTGCGTCCATAACGCTCGCGGTCGGCAGGAGTTTCCTGATCGATTTGAAAGGCTTTGGCGACTCGTGCCGAAGTGAGCAACGAAAACGCCATCGATTGCTGTTCGACAAACGATTGCAATCGGACGGCCTGACGGTTCTCAGCAGGCGAATTTAACTGGTCCAGAAGTTCGCGCCGTGACAGTAACCGCGGTGCCGTGACTCCCGGCTGCAAACTCAGCGAATCGATCTTGAAGGCAGGATCGTTGGGGTCGTGATTGATCGACCAGGGGTCGTGCTTCGCACCCAGAAATCCCGCATGCTGACCGGGCCAGGTCAACGGACCTTCGATGAGATAATTCGGTAGTGAGACCCCGGTGGGCACGCCATCGTTTCGCGGCCGAATGTAATCCAACGCCGCCGCGAAATTCGGAAAGTCGTTACGAGACTCCACGCGATCGAGATCGCTGCCGCCGCGCGGAATGGGTGTCGGCCGCCCGGTTAACGCAACGTGCGTCGCCAACAAGTGATTGTGTTCGAGATGCGCCATCGTCCGCAGGATTGACCAGCGATTTGTTTGTTCGGCGAGCTTCGGCAAATGCTCGCAAATGG
>JAIOQJ010000230.1 GCA_021413475.1 Planctomycetota bacterium
ACGAGGGGAAGGTGATCGGCGTACTCACAGGCACGGGAGGGGTGGCCGACCGCATTCGCGATATTCTAGCGGCGTCTCCCAAGGCGTCGGCTGCGGTGATGATATACGGCGACGACCCGGATCGACTTGTTTCCGAATGCGTGCGAGCGGCCACGGAACGTGAACGATGACGGCTTGTCACGCCCGTAGTAGGGCTTGCACCGCTTTCTTTGGGTCGGCCGCGTTGTAAATGGCACGACCGACGATAACGTAGGTTCCACCGGCCTTTAGCGCTTGGTGGTACGTGCCCCCTTGGGCACCCACACCGCAGCAAACGATGATGGGTTCCGGTCCGACGATCGCGCGAATCTCGCGAATTCGCTCCGGCCGATTTCCTGGCGCTTGGACGCCGAAAATATCAAGTACCGCCGCGGCTGCGGCCATGTCCGCGGCTATCGGTTGTGTGAATATCAAACCCCCAGGGTGCGTCAACTCGAGTTGCACGATCACCCCCAACTCTCCGGCCGCCGTGTCAATGCAATCTTGAATCGCATCTGGGCCGACGATGCCATGCACCATCACCGCGGCAGCACCTGCTTCCTTCATGATCTCTGTAGTCCTGTTTCACGAAGGATTAGAGGGACGTTGACTTTGATGACGTCAACCTCTTCAGCAATTTGGTCGAGTATACGGCAGTTCTCGGCTTCCGAAGGCAGGTCGGCGGCGAAGATTATTCGCGAGCGGGGTGATCCGAAAAATGGGGTAGTGTTCATGGCGATGGCTCCGAAACAGTTAAGAAGGTTCCACGAATCTCTTCTAGTATCGCAAGGCATTCATCGCGGTCGGTGAGCCGGGTAAGGGTTAATCGGCCGTCTTCGGCAATGTTGATGAAGACGCGGCCCCGCCGAGCTAAAGTCGTGCTTCGGGCGGGAAGGTCAGCGATTCGATATCCAAGCGACCGCAGGATTGACCCGAGTTCTGCCCTTGTTGTCCCGTCGTAGGCAATCTCGCACGAATAGTTGACCTCATCGGCGCATAGAGTGGTTTTCAACTCTTTTAAGATCATGATGTCTCCAAGGCAGCCAGGGATGATGCAAAGTCTCCGATCGCATCCCACGCGGCGTCGATGTCTGATGTGGCGGTGAATCGCGATGCGCTTAATCGCAAGGTGCCGCCTGCCAGCAGACAGTGGTCCTCATGGATGGATGGGGAGCAGTGGAGCCCTCCGCGAACAATGATTCCTTGCGATTCCAAGTAGGGAACCCAATCCCGTTCCACATGTCCGCATTCGGTGACCAGACCCAGAATGGCGATCCGCTCAGCGTTGGCCGGACGTCCAAGGACCCGTACCCCGCGCGTCCGCGTCGCACCCACCAACAGGTGGTAAGCGAGTTCTCGGTTCCGCTCGCGATACTGAGTCCTATGGTCGGATGCGTCTTCCCAAGCCGCGGTCAGGGCTGCAACTGCCGGTTCGTTCGGGGTACCGACCTCCAGCGGGGCGTTCGGTAAATCCTCCACCCGGAGCGTCGCCGAGTTTGTGCCCGTCCCCCCAAAGATGAAGGGGAGCAACGGTCGGCGCGCGACAAGGACTGCCACCCCGGGCAAGGCGTGCAAGTATTTGTACGCGCCGAACACTGTAAAGTCTGCTTCAAGTGACGGCCCCAAATCCACCAGACCAGCGGCCTGAGCCGCATCAACCAGAATCGTGACGTCCGGCCGAATCCGCCGAATGTGGCGGATGATACTGCCTACGTCATACACACTGCCGGTAACGTTAGATACTGCGGTTAGGGCAACCATTCGGGTTTCTCGCTTGAATGCGTTCTCTAATGCAGGGAGATTCAGCGACTCATCCAGCGTATGCAGCCGGGCAATTGTAAATAAGGTCCCTGGCGTGTTCGCTAATGTTCGCAGGATGGAGTTGTGGGCACGGTTGTCGACAACCACGTGGGCGTCTGGAACTAGAGTCCCTCGAATCACTGCGTTGATGCCATAAGTTACCGATGGCTGAAACACTACTTGCTCGGATTCCACACCCATTGACGCAGCCAAGCGTCGGCGTGACTGCTCCACCGACGAACCGCGACGCGAGTGGCGGATGTCGGTTGGTGCGGAGTGAAGGCTTTGGATGAAAGCCTCTTCCGCCGCGGGACAAACCGGAAACCCTAGGGTGGCATTGTTCAGATAGATTAGGTTCGTCCGGGTCATCGGTAGATCCAAGCTGATTAACGGGAGCCGTTCTTAAATCTAACTATATGTTCTTCGTAATGAGCGTGCGCGCATTTCGTGAGGCGACTAGGTTCGCCACCTCAGCGAATGATGGCTTTTTTGGTATGCAGAACATCGGGTGACTGACGATGGGAAGTGCACGAACGGTTGTAATCGTCGGTGCAGGCGTAGCGGGATGTATCTTCGCTGGGGCGGTGGCGAAGCTCTCCGGCGTCCAGCTTGTCGTGTTAGAGGAAGCAACCGCTGGCGACCATTCCACCTCTGGCACTGGGTTGAATATCGGGCCGAACGCCATTAAGGCTCTCCGCCTGCATGAACCGGAACTTCTCGCCGACCTCCTGCGAGTGTCTGCCCCTTGGCGGCGTTGGCGGATATCGGATGTGGACGGAACAGCGTGGCAGGATTGGGACCTGCGCACTTTGGCTGAAGATGCCGGCATTAGGATCCGATGGGCAACCCTCTATGATGTGCTGCGAGAGCGCATTCGAAATTGGATACAATACGAAAGCTTGGTAACACGTGTACAGTATAACGCCGACGGTCTTCTGACTGTTGAATATCATAGTCCGAATGGCATCAAACGGTTTGACGGCGTGGAACTTCTCGTTGCCGGTGACGGCCGGTACTCGCGAGTCCGGCGCGACCTGTCGGGAATACCAGAATGTGCCTACTATGGCGTCGCGATCGGCCGCCTAATGGTTCCCGACACGCTCGGCGGGCTGATCTCTGACTACGAACAGTGGTTTAACGGACCCAACCGTCTTCTGGCGTTCCAGGTTCCCGCCGACTCGATCTACATTGCTGCCACCATTCCGATGTCTGTCGGCGGGGAAATCACGAATGATCTTTACCGTCCGGACTTTTTGCGGGCACGCTACAATCCTGTCGATCGGACGGCGTGCCCGGCGGCCGCTTGGATCATCGACCAACTCGCCGGTTCGGCCTCTCGAATCCACTGGGCGCGGTTTCAAGATTCGTCTCCGTGCTTTCGCGATGAAAGGGGCAGGGCGCTTTATCTTGGGGACGCCGCCCACGCTATGCTGCCGACTCTTGGACAAGGGGCGACGCAAGCAATCGAGGACGCGTGCCTTGCCGGAACCGTCTTTCGCGCGCGTTGGGACTCGATCCGCGATTCTCCATCCGGTCTGCCCGTCCTGCTCCGTGGGATAGAATCGCTCCGCCTAGACCGCGTGCGGTTCGCGATGGCCCTGTCGATCAATGCGGCGGACACAATCCGAGCTTTGGTTGACTCGGAGGCGGGCACACGAGAAAAGCAATCGCCGGAGTTCCTAGCGGAATTGAGCCGGCTGTACGGAGACGTGCCGTCCGAGGCGCATGTCGTCGCCGTTATGAAAGAGGAATAATCCGTGATTACACCTTCTCCATGGTCGGCGATGAGAATTCGCCCCGCTCAGTTCGACGCGGGAGCATGGGCATCGCTGTTGGCGGGAGAGTACTCGTCTATCGTGATAGACGAATTACTTTCGCCAACTGCGTGTGCGTCACTTATACAAGCGATCCGCCGTCATGGGATGCGAAAGACGCTCCATGGCAGTAACATCGAGTCGTCCCATTCCGGCATCTCCGTCGCGGACTACAAGGACCGGTCCGAAGCGGCGTACTTCGCGGACGTGCCGTTAGCCATCGAGGAGCGGCAGGCATTGCTCTTGGGGCTCCCGGACCCACAGACCGCGGCGATCGAGTTACTCGGTGCTGCCTGGCCGCACGGCGCGACCGTCGCCGGTCGATATTTTTCCGGCGTGGTCCGTCAGTTGACGAAATCGACGACGCATAACGATTGGACGCCCCGTGACTTCCCTAATTGGATCGTCGGCCGCATCAACCGATCTTTGTCATGGCATGTGTATTTGTCGGCTCCCGAAACGGGCGGCGAGTTTTGCGTCTGGCGTAGGCCCTGGCAAGAAGGAGATGAGGAATATCAGTTCGCCGACGCGGCGCTAGGATATGACGAGTCCTTTCTTTCCGCTTACCCCGTCGCGATCGAAGGCTGTCGAGTTGGCCGCTTTGTAGTATTCGACACCCGCAACTACCACGCCTTTCGCGCACCGTTGGGAGCCACTCCCTGTTACGTTATTAGTTCGTTTCTTGGCATCGTCGCAGCGGATCGGCCGATGATCTTTTGGTCCTAATTCGACGTCGCTACATTAAGCTTGAAACAGCGTGCTCTTCCCACGTGCTGCCACCAGATCGGCTAGGTCACGCTGTGCCTGCCCATGGATCTGGAGAGGTATCGGCATTCCGATGCCTCCGCGACTGACCAAAAACGGCCAGGTCAGATGACACCCGTAGGTTGGGTGGATGCAACACACGCGATGAACCTGCGACCTAGCCGAAGCGATCGTATCGCACAACTCCGCCAGGACGATCGCTGGTGCCAGGTTGCGCAGCGGGCCGGCCGCCGCAATCCGCCGCAAAAATTGGCGCAACTTCGTAGCGATTTCCGAGTAATCATGGTCGTCGGGGTAGATCGGGATTGCCCGCTCGCCATGCTCCCCGACCACGTCCGCCGGCGAGTCGAAACGGCCGGCCTCCGACAAGATGTGAAGAAGTCGATTTCGGTCCAGATCCCCGCCGAAGCCGATGACCCGTTCCGCCGCCAACCCAGTCCATTTCACTGCCAGCGGTGTGATCTCGTCAACCGGTGCCGCCATGATCACCAGAGTCATTTCTGGTCGCCAGCGGATCGCCGTCAGAACAGATTGATTGATGCGAATGTTATCCGCTGCCAAGTCTTGCATGGAGCGCCCCTGAGCGATTGCCGCGCCGCAAGCTGCCACGATCAAATCCGGCTCACCGAGTCGGTCAAGCGTAGAGGACCACATTTTCCTCGCGAGCTTGGGTTCGGCACTGACGGCGTCTTTGACCGTAGCGTCGGCACGCTCGAGCAACCGGCTTATGACAGTCACGCGCTGGAACCGTGGGTTTCTTGCGAGAAGAAAGGAAAGCACCGATCCCACACGGCCTGTGCCGATAATTGCGACATTCATGAGGCCTTCGTCCATTCTTGGTAATACAGCACAATATGATGGGCAGAAGCCGAAATCCGTAGCTGTCAAGGCGGCAAATTGAGTAGTCTGCAATTCGCCATGAAAAGATGTTGTTTGTCCCAGACTGAATGTTAGCCCAATTGTGCCGAATGGCCATGCACGAACCAACTTATACAGTTTGCCGGGCCGCCAGCCGACGCTCGGCGGTGTAGGGCGTAATTAGTTAGTGCTAACCGCAGATGACTTTTCGAATACGTTTTGGGAACTGCTACGCCAACCTGGGGGCAACCCGGATCACCTTGAGCGGCTTCTGCGAGACGTACCGCGCGTGGTGATCGTAAGTGATCACGAATTAGCCGAGCCATCGCCAAGCTTCAGGATTCCGATGCCAGCCCATCTCTCTCGATCAACATGCATGGCAGCTGATGGATGCGAAAAGCCTCCATTTTCCTGGCAACCGACCTGGCCGCTATGTAGTGAAACATTGTACACCAATTCATGAGGGATTCGTACGTCAAGCTGACACTTCATTTTGCTCCTATCGAGAACGCCTATGCCACGCTCACCCGCTGACCGCCGGCAGATCTCTGACGCCTTGCGTGAGATGCTCGCCGGCCACTTCCCTGGTTCGCTCCTCACCTTCCAGGTTCCGATCGAGGACCTGAACGAAGGTGCCGACCGTCCATCGTCGATTGACAGCGAAGGGCCATCGAGGACTGAGGGGATGAGTCCCCCCGCTCCTCGCCAGCCAACGCATGCCGACGACTTCGCCGCGATCAATTGGTACGGCGAGATCTTTACCTTTACCGCGCGACAACGTGCCGTCGTCGCTGGACTTTGGCAGGCTCGCGAAGAAGGAACACATTTTCTGTCCGGCACGACTCTTCTCAAACTGGCTGAGTCCAACAGCCGTCGGGTTCGCGACATCTTCCGCGATCATCCGGCCTGGGCTCGGTTGATCGTTCTCGGCAACACGTGCGGCGGCGGTCTGGGAACTTACCGCCTAGCCGATGGACCGCTCTCGGCCTCGGCCGGAAAGGCAGGTGTGGCATGAACGTAGAGGAAGCTCAGCAATGGCTGGCGTCACTCGTTGGCCAGGTCCATGGCCGCTCGAAGATCACGGCCGCGTCGATCGAGTTCGGTTTCGAGGGCTTCGGGATCATCCAACTCGGGTGGCAAACGCCAGGCGGACGGTTTTCCGCAACAGAGCACGAATTCGATGACCTCGAAATTCTGGCCGATCTGGTGGCGGGGCGGGCTGCTCCGCCCTGGGCGGAGCGGCCGCGGTTCCAGATCTGCAATTAAGTTGATCGATCGACATGCGAAGGACGAAGGGCGGAGGGCCAGCAGGATGCTGGCCCTTTTTTGTTGCGCGTCAAGTGGGAAAACTGGTGGAAATTTGGGCGCATTCTGCGCTCAGATCTCCACCAGTTTTCCACCAAT
The DNA here is from genome assembly GCA_021413475.1 of Planctomycetota bacterium. Taxonomy (GTDB): domain Bacteria; phylum Planctomycetota; class Planctomycetia; order Gemmatales; family Gemmataceae; genus JAIOQJ01. The sequence goes on from JAIOQJ010000230.1 coordinate 6,660, forward strand.
TTTCCACCAAAATGTACCGCACTTTTCCCACCCCGCTCAAATATGTTCTTGGGGTAGAAGGCGTGTCGTGTTGGTCTCCAACATGACCGTCTGGCCTGGTCCGCTATCATTTACCAGCGTAACTCATGAACACCGCTCCCCAAAACACCCGGCAGCCGACGCAAGCCCCCGAGCCGATTCGGCGAGCGGTGCTGGCGGCAGTTGATATGATCTGGGCAGCGATGAGCGAGGTTGGCATACAACTTTCGGCCGTGCCGGTTCCGAGCAAAGCCAAGCCGGCGATCACATCGCGGATGTCATCGCGAGAGCTTCTTGAGATGGAAGGCCTCCCGACGGACCGGAAGACGATGCAAGCGTTCGACATGCGACTAAAGCTATTCCGGCAAAGACACTTCGGGTGCTACACGAATGCCGACCCCGAAGCCATGCATGATTCGGAGTACATCTACTATCCTCACTTGGTGGCACCGGTGGTCGAGGCTTTCAGAGTAACCTTGGCCGGCCAAAGCCAGTCGTGAACCAGGTTGGCAACGGCCCTCAATCTCTCGTCACTGATTCGCTCACGGTAATAATCGGCCATCGTTTGATCGACATGGCCCATGATAGCATCGATTGCTGGGCGATCTTTCGATTCGTCGGCGACAGTCCGGAATGCGTGCCGGAGGTTGTAGAACGAGCCCCGGCGTTTCAGGCCGTTCGCTTTCAGAATCTTGCAATATTCCGCGGCAACGTAGTCGTTGTAATAAATCGTTCCTTTTGCCGAAATCTGATGCCTGATCCACTGATGCCCGTGATGGGTCAGAAACGCGAGTTTCGTTACATTCGCGGAAGCTGGCTTCTTGCGAAGACGAATCGCTTCACGAAGGGCCTCGACAGTCTCTGGCCATAGTGGGCACCGCCTTTGCGTCTCTGTTTTCGGCCGTTCGAAATTGACCCATCCGCCCTGGAGGTCAATCGCTTCCAGTGGGACGGTCGCGACGTCGGTTTGGCCAAAGCCGCAATTTATCCCCAAGAGAACCATTGCCTTAAGTGGCTGTCTGGCGACCGAGAGAACCTTCCTGATCTCATCAGCCTCAATCATCTTGCTGCCCGATTCGCGTCGGGCCCGCCTGACGGCTTTGGCTGACGGTCTGCTGAATCCCGTTCCGAAACGAACTTGCTTGTCGAGGATCCCGTTTTCATAACCCCACTTGAAAACCATTCGGGCTCGTACCACAGGTCCGCCGATGCTACCAGCCCCTAGCGTTTTCGATAGCTTCGCGCGATAAGCCGCGAAGTCTTCCGGGCGAAGGTCGATCACCGATCGCGACGCGCCGAAGTACGCGATCATTGATGCGCAGACCCGTTCGTAGTCGGCGAAGCTCAGCTGCTTCAGTTCACCGGCATCGACCTGCAACTTCTTGGCCGTCAGGTAACGATTGACCAGTTGCCGAAGAGTGATTTCGTCGGCCTTGATTCTCGGTGTCCTACCGGCTTGAAGTTCGTCCTTCGTTTCGAGATACTTATCCAAGGCGGCATCAGCATCGGTCCCGAAGTAATGGGTCCGACCCCGGATCTTCTTCGCCCACTGGCCTGATTGGTGAGCGAACAAAGGAAAATCCGGCCTTGGCTTCTTGAGTTTCTTTGTCTTCATGGGGGCGTCTCTGGGATCGAGCGGGTGTAGTTTCGGGTGTAGTCGTGCAAAGGTGATAATATGCGAAGTGTTCGAATCGTCTAGGTTTTGTAGGGTTTGGCCCGGTGGTGTAATTGGCAGCCACGCAGGTCTTAGGAGCCTGTGCCGCAAGGCGTGTGGGTTCGAGTCCCACCCGGGCCATGATGATTCGATGGCACAATTCTTTTGATGCACGCTCGTCAGCTGTCGATCGGCGGAGAGCCGCGTATTTGAATCATCATCCTGCTAAATTGGATCGTTTTTCTCTATTCGAAACACCTCCGCTGGTTGGGGAACGGCGAATCCATCCCCATTTCGACCGCCTGCATTCTTTTTTTGATTGACAGCGATGTGTGTTCGTGGGACAAAGTAGGAAGCGTGAACGAGGGTGCTGATCTCGAAGGTTGTCCCACTTCACTTCCTTCAAGGTTTATTTTCATTATCTTTAGAGCATTCTGTTCATGTCCGGTGGATGGAATCCACTCACGCTCTTCCCTTCAACAAGGAGTTGAAGGATGGTTTTCATTATTCATTTTTTCTCGGAAAGAGGGTCTCCATGAAGAATCTGTTACTCCGTTCGCGTCGGCGTGCTTTCACGCTGATCGAACTCCTGGTCGTGATCGCGATCATCGCGATCCTGATCGGGCTGCTCCTGCCCGCGATTCAGAAGGTCCGCGAAGCTGCGGCCCGGACGAAGTCGCTTAACAACCTCAGCCAGCTTGGTAAGGCGTTCCATCTGCATCAGGATGCCGCCGGGGCGCTGCCCTACAATGGCGTGAACGCCACCGCGGCCGCCGCAGGCACGGGCTTTACCGGATCATGGGCTTTCCAGATTTGTCCCTTTATCGAGCAGAATAACTTCTACAACAACGGTGTTTCCGCTATCTCGATCCCCATTTTTGTATGCCCTGGACGTGGCCGCACGGGCAAGAATGCATCAGGTCCAACGACGGATTACGCGATCAACGCGAACGTCAACTCGGCATCCGGGGTTGACCAAGCCAACAACATGGTGAGAATCGAAAATATCGTAGATGGTGCGTCAAATACGATTTTTGCTGGCACTAAGTGGATGCCCAAAGCTGATTATACGAGCTCAAGTGCTTATGGCGACGGTCACATTGGCATTGGGGGTGGTATTGGGACGGGCAGAGCACTTCTTACGTACGCTCAGGACGGCGGCTCCGGCTCTCTAAATACTGCCCAGTGGGGTGGTTCCTTCCCGGCTGGTGGCTTGTTCATGTTCGGTGATGGTGCCGCACGAGTGGTGCCTTACTCCGCTGGCGATACTAGCGCCGCCAATCTAGTTGGCGGTTTTAGCTTGATGTCGCGTTATCTCCAAACCAACGATAACCAGACAGTTTCGTTCCCGAACTAATCTGACGTAACGCATCAAAGCGGCAGGTGATTCCATTCACCTGCCGCTACTTTTTTTGGACTCTTCTCTCGGTCCCGATCTTCCGATTGGGGTACTGATGAACATTGCTGGGATAGTCCTCTGTGGCGGACCAAGTAAGCGGATGGGCCAGCCAAAAGCGTGGCTGCCCATCGGCGATGAGCTGATGCTTCCTCGGATCGTTCGAATCGTCGGCGAATGCGTGGCACCGATTGTCGTGGTGGCCGCACCAACGCAAGAACTGCCGCCGCTTCCCGGACAAGTGCGGATCGCCCGCGATTTGGTAACGGGACGCGGCCCTCTCCAGGGTCTGGCCACTGGATTGTCCACTTTGCCAAAAGAGATCGACGCCGTTTACTTGACCGCCTGCGATGTGCCCTTCGTGAAGCCGGCATTCATTCAGCGAGTGATTGAATTGCTCGGCAACCACCAGATCGCCGTACCCGAGATCGACGGCTACCAACACCCGCTGGCAGCGGTTTATCGCCGCGACGTCCTCGATGCGGCCGAAAAACTGCTCGCGGAGAATCGCTTACGGCCAGTCTTTCTCTTCGAGACCTGTTCGACGCGGATCGTCCGGCGCGAGGAAATCGAATCGATCGACCCCGGTCTTAGGAGCTTGCGGAATGTGAACACGCCGGAAGAGTATGCCGAGACGTTGAAGACGCACGGAGACTGAAAGGCTCATTGTGCCAGGAGCGATTTGATCCGGTATTCGAGCCTGAAAGACTCATTGTGCCAGTAGCGAGTTGATCCGGTATTTGAGCCTGAAAGGCTCATTGTGCCAGGAGTGATTTGATCCGGTATTCGAGCCTGAAAGGCTCAT
>JAIOQJ010000231.1 GCA_021413475.1 Planctomycetota bacterium
ATCCAGGCGGAATTGAACCTGATTGCCTCTAGAAGGAGACCGCGAAGTGGGTGCCAAACAATTAGCTTACGCCGATGAAGCTCGTCAAAAACTGCTTGCGGGCGTCTCGAAACTGGCCCGTGCCGTTCGTTCCACGCTCGGGCCGCGCGGCCGCAACGCGATCCTCGACAAGGGCTGGGGCAGCCCGACCATCACGAAGGACGGCGTGTCGGTCGCTGAAGATATCGATCTGAAGGATCCGTACGAGAACATGGGCGCCCAGCTGGTGAAGGAAGCCGCTTCAAAAACTTCCGACGTTGCCGGCGACGGCACCACCACCGCGACCGTTCTCGCTGAGTTCATCTACCGCGAAGGTCTCAAGTCGGTTTCGGCTGGCAACGACCCGATGGCCCTCGTCCGCGGCATTCAGAAGGGTGTCGATAAAGTGGTCGAGGAGCTAAAAGCCCTCGCCAAGAAGGTCGACTCGACCGACGAGAAGGCGATCACCGAAGTCGCGACCATCGCGGCCAACAACGATCGCGAAATCGGCAAGAAGCTCGCGGAAGCGATGAAGCTTGTTGGTGCCACCAACGGCGTGATCACGATCGAAGAAGGCAAGACGGCCGAGACCGAAGTGGTCGTCGTGCAGGGCATGCAGTTCGATCGCGGCTATCTCTCGCCGCACTTCGTCACCAATCAAGAATCGGTTACGTGCGAATTCGAAAACCCTTACATCTTGATTTTCGAAGACAAGATCAGCAATGTCCGCGACCTGATTCCTCTCCTCGAGTTGATCTCGAAGAAGAAGGAACCGCTACTCATCATCGCCGAAGACCTGGAAGGCGAGGCCCTCGCGACTCTGGTGCTCAACAAGCTCAAAGGTATCCTGCAAGTCTGTGCCGTGAAGGCTCCCGGCTACGGCGATCGCCGCAAAGCCATGCTCGAAGACATCGCTACCCTCACGGGCGGCAAGGCGATCTTTAAGGATCTCGGCATCCAGCTGACCAATGTACAACTGACCGACCTCGGCCGTTGCAAGAAGGTGAAGATCGATGCTGAGAACACGACGATCACCGAAGGCGTCGGCGACAAGAAGGCCGTCGAAGGCCGTTGCGAGATGATCCGTCGTGAGATCACCAAGACCGAAAGCGAATACGACCAGGAGAAACTTCAAGAACGTCTCGCCAAGCTGGCAGGCGGCGTGGCCCAGCTGAAAGTCGGCGGAGCGACCGAAACTGCTATGAAGGAACGCAAAGCACTCTACGAAGACTCCTTGCACGCAACCCGCGCGGCTCTGGCCGAAGGCACGGTTCCCGGCGGCGGCGTCGCACTGCTGCACGCTCGGAAGGCACTCGACAAACTGAAACTCGAAGGCGATGAGAACTTCGGACTCAAGGTTCTCTACCGCGCCCTCGAAATGCCCTGCCGCATGATTGCCGAGAACGCGGGCAAGGACGGCACGGTTGTTGTCTCGCACATTCTCCGCAAGAAGGATGCTAACTGGGGCTACAACGCCGACACCGACAAGTACGAAGACATGCGTTCCGTCGGGGTCATTGACCCCGTGAAAGTTACCCGCAGCGCCCTCCAGAACGGGGCGAGCGTGGCCTGCCTGTTGCTTACCACTGAGTCCATCGTGGCCGACATCCCCGAGCCGAAGAGCGACGATCATCATGATCATCATCACGGCGGCGGCGGCATGGAAGGCATGGGTGGCATGGGTGGCATGGGTGGCATGGGTGGCATGGGCGGAATGGGAATGATGTAGTCATCTGGCGAGCCGGGTCGCGTAAGCGCCCGGAGGAGTCAAGTAGAACCTC
>JAIOQJ010000232.1 GCA_021413475.1 Planctomycetota bacterium
TTGTCCTTCACGAGTTGCTGCACCAACGGTGTCGGCTTGTTGAACACGGAACTATTCAAGAGGCCAAGCGCCTGCGGGATGCCATGAGTAAACTCGGTGGTGGCCGCATCGAGTTCGCGTGTATTGAAGAAGCGAATAAACTTCGCGCGGGAAGCCCCTTTGCTCGGCTGGCCACCCCGGCCTCCGGAGGAGATGTACGCCGCGATATCGATTTCTTTCAATCCAGTGGCGAGCGTCAAGGAATCGTACAAAGCTTCCGGAAGCATCACTTGCGCGGCCATGTGAGCGAAGAGCGGATCGTCGCTTTTCTTGGCACCTCGACTCGTTCGCTGATAGGCCTGCGTCATGCAGATGCAACGAATCAGGTGTTTCTGATCGTACCCCGAGGCGCGAAATTCATCAGCCAGCGCATGCAGAACTTCGGGGTGCGTGGCGGGATTCTCGGGCGACATATCGTCAATCGGGTTCACCAGGCCGCGACCGAAAAAGTGTGCCCAGATTCGGTTGACTGCCGCTTCGGCGAAAAACGGATTGTCCGCGGCAGTCACCCAGTTGGCAAGTGCCGGACGGTATGGGCCTTTATCATCAAGTTTTGGCTCCTCGCCCTGCAAGAACTTCGCTTTCACGATCGTTCCAGCCGCTTTCCCCGCGGTGGCCGAGATCGCAATAACGGCACCGACCGGCTCCGAGCCCTTTTTGACATTTGCTTTGGCAAGCGGGGTTTCGGAATCCGCCACGCCGCCTGGGGCCTTCTTAACCATGGTGCGGCTAAAGAAGGCGGCCATCGCCCAGAAATCCGTCTGTTTCCAATCGGTGAACGGATGATTGTGGCACTCGGCACACTGGAGTTGCTGGCCGAGGAATAAGCGAGCCATCGCTCCGGCCAACTTCTCCGGCTGCGGAACCTTGTTGTCCGCGTTCGACATGACGAATGACGTTTCAGGACCATTTCCATTAGCGTTGATGAGATCGCGGACGATGACGTCCCAACCACGGCTGCCATTGAAGCCCTCGGCGAGCCATTTCTCCAGATTGGGCCGGAGGTTCGGTTCTTCGACCGTGATCTTCGCCGCCATGAGGCCGCCGAAATAGCGCCCGTATTCAGGCGCGGCCAGAAGGCTATCAATCAGTTTGGCGCGTTTCTCCGGATCTCGATCATCCAAAAAAGCCACCACCCGATCCGCGGCGGGAATCCGGCCGTTCAGTTCGACATAGGCCCGCCGCAAGAACTCCGCATCGTCCGCTTGAGCAGCAGGCGATTGCTTTTCACTTTTCAGGCGAGCTTCAATCGCCTCATCAATTTTTTTAGCGATCGCGGCGGGCCCTTGCTTGACCAGCTTGCCGTTGATGACTCGGCTTCCCTGGACCGTGTTCTTGAGTGCGTCAACGCCTTCACCGGGAGCGCCCGACACGATCCAGACGCGAAGCAGGTCTTTCTCGGCATCCGAGAGTTTGCCTTTATCCGCCGGCATCTTGTCAGTAGCAACGTTCAACCAGATCAGGCTCTCCTTGATCGAACCAGGTTTCAAGGCGGGGCCGCTCTTACCCCCTTTGAGCATTCCCGCCCGGGTCCGCAAATCGAGACCCGCCTTCGGGGTATCCGTGCCGTGGCACGCAAAACAATGGTTCTTCAGAATTGGCTGGATGTCTTTTTCGAAAAGTGGCGCTGCAACGTCGGCGGCACGAACTTGGCCGCCGATCGAACACAAGAAAATCGTCAAACTGAATAGGACGAACCGATCGAATCGGGTCGGCATGGGGATCATCACTTGAGAAATTGCGACTTCTTCGTGGGGCGGCCTTTCAGATCGTCCCACGGGCCAGGTTCACCCGACTTCCGCGATCGGCTTCATGCCGTCATCCACCAAATAGTGCGGACGGCCCTGCAAATCCTTCACGGTCGCACTGTTCAGATCGATGCCCAAGTTGTTGTAAAGCGTGGCGAAGACTTCCTGGAAGTGGACCGGGCGATCCTTGGCGTATTCGCCGAGGTGGTTCGTCGAGCCGATGACTTGCCCGGTCCTCATCCCGCCGCCCGCGAGTAAGCCGCAGGCAACTTGCGGCCAGTGGTCGCGGCCGCCGTTGGCGTTAATCTTCGGCGTGCGACCGAATTCGCCCCAGACAACCACCGATACATCCTTGTCGAGGCCGCGTTGCCGCAAGTCTTCCATCAGCGTCGTCAGCCCCTGATCGAGTACCGGCAAATGATGGCGGGCGTTGTCGAAATTGGTGCCGTGCGGCTTGCCGTGCCAGTCCCAGCGACCGTATGCCAGGGTAACCACGCGGACGCCCGCTTCAACCAGCCGTCGCGCGGCCAGGAAGTAGTCGTTCATCAACGGGCCGGCATCGCCGTAGCCAGCGTTTTCCGGGGAACCGCGACCGTATTGATCACGAAGCCGAACGTCTTCGCGTTCGAGATCGAGGGCGTCGGCCAACTTGCTCGACGTCAGGATGCTCAAGGCCTGGCGTGTGTATTGATCGGCCCCTTCGAGGGTGCCATTGGCGTCGGCTTCCCGGCGGAGCTTGTCGAACGTGCGCATCAGCGTTTTGCGTTCGCCGAGTTGATCGACCGTCACGCCATTGAGCACCATGCTCGACATGCCGTCGGCATTCGGCCGAAAGGGGGAATAGGCTTGACCCAGGAAACCGGGCTGGCCCGAGTTGCCCCACGTCGCGTTCTTCATCTTGGGTGCCAAACCCACAAACGGCGGAACCGTCTCGACGACCGGCCCCTGAAGTTTCGCGACATTCGAGCCGAAAGAAGGCCAGCCGCCGCTTGGCTGATTAGGCCCAACCCGACCGGTGACGCATTGATAGGAAGAGTGCTTGCCTTCCGAGCCGACCAGCGACCGAATCACCGCGAAGCGATCCATCATCTTGGAGAGCTTCGGCAGGTGCTCGCAAATATCGAGGCCCGGCACGTTGGTCCGAATGGGTTTGAACTCGCCGCGAATCTCGACCGGGGCATCCATCTTCAAATCGACCATATCCTGATGTGGCGGACCGCCCGACAGGAAGATCATGATAACGGACTTGTGCGGACGCGTAATGCCTGACTGCGCCTCGGCCCGAAGCAATTGCGGCAACGCGAGGCCGCCCATCGCCAGGCCACCGAGTTGGAGAAACGATCGTCGCGAAACGCCTGGGCATGCCTGTCGAGGAAGGAAACTCATCGGCCGGACCCCTCGGGAATGGGGATGGTAGGGAGAACGGTTAGTCTACCCGCTGTCAGAGTGGGGTGCAAGCGTTCAATTGATACGTTTGAAAAATTCCCAAGCCCTGAGGTGAGGCTTTGCGAACCTCAGGGATCCAAACATCCCTGAGGTTCGCAAAGCCTCACCTCAGGGCTTGCGGACGGCTCGGGCTTGGCCGAGGAGGCCTGTGATTTCCGGAATCAGCTCTTCTTGGATTCCGAAGAGCGGATCGCCCGACGAGCAGACCGGAACGATCGTTGAGATGCCCGTACCGAATTGTTCCTTCGCCGTATGGACGGCCTCGGCGATATTCTTCTCCTTGACCTTCGTCCCGTTTCGCCAATCGTACGGCGGGGTCCACTCCATTGCGGGTGTGAGCAGATCGATGTGCGTCAGGACCAGCACGACCGACGGCATCTTGAGTTCGGGTCGATCGGTGAACCAGTCGCGGAGATCGTTCAACAGTTTCACATCGGCATCACGGCCAGGGTTGCGGGCGTGCGAGACCAGGAAGATCAGATCCGATTCGCGGGCGGCTTCGACCGTGGTTTCAAACTGGTCCATCTCCGGGCCGGTCTGGTTGTAGCCAACGGTGTCGAGCAAAACGAGCCGCGAGAAGTTATTGGGGGCTTTCAGTTCATAACGGCTAATACCGGACGTGCAGGGAATGACATCGGTGACGGCCCGCCGCTCGCCGAGGATCGCGTTGATTAAACTCGACTTGCCAGCCTTCACTTGTCCCAGCACGGCGATGGTAACCGCCCGAGCCTCGGCCGAACGCGGACTATCGCCGTTGACGACCAGAACTTCGTTGGAAGCCACCGGCCGCGACTGTTCCGCTTCTTTCTCAGCGATTAGTTCGCGATAGCGTCCGGCCCCCACCTTCAAGCGACCGCTGTAGAGTTCAATGAGATAGTGTCCCAGTTTGCGGATGTAGTTGGCGTGAAACCAAAGAAAAACGTTGTCCTTGAATAGATCGAGCGGCTTACCAAGGCCCGCCCGTGAGGCGACGTAACGTAGCCCCGTGCGGACCGGGTCGATCACCGCGGAGGCCGCCCAGAACGTTTGGGTGGCGCGCTGATAGATCTTCACGGCCCGTCGTGCTTGCCGCATGTTGTCGATGGTGATGAGATGCCCGCCGGGCAGGAACGTCGCGGCCATTTGCCCGAGATCATGGGCGGCCAGTTCGACAACCGTGAGCATTTCCGGAATCGTCAGATTGCCGACCGGGTCGCTGGCCTTGGGATGGAAGATGGTCGCGAGTTCCTGCGACATTTGCTGGGCCGTGTCGGTGTAGAGTTGCAGGCCGGTCAGTTCCTCGATCTTCACTTTGTCGGTGGCCCGGATCCGCTCCTCGATCAGTTTCCACGCCTCTCGATCACGATCGGTGTAGTGCATCGGCGGCGGTTCGTCGGCAACTTGCTTGTGCATCTGCTTCTGCCAGCGCCAGGCGAGGAAGTATGCGGTCGCGAAGCAGAGAGCCATCGGCCACCAGGCGTAGAAGAACCAACCGGACTGCCAGAGGTGATAGCTCCCGACTCCCATGAGAAAAAGGAACGGCACGGCCGCCAGGGCGATCAAGAAAATAATGCGGCGTCGCGTCATGACTTGGTTCCCGGCTCGGTGGGTTTGCACGCCCAGAATCGCTGGGCGTCGGCCAGTTCCTTCTCGAAATACTGCTTCAACAGGGCCGGGTCGGGGACATGGCCTTCATGCACGTGTTGATAATAGAAGCAGAACGCCCGGCCGAGAGCGTAGGTGGATGCTCCCGCCAAGGCGGCCCCCGCCGCGGCACCGACGAAGGGGATCAGCTTGGTCACTTCCCGAGCCGCTTGCCGGGCGATCATGCCCAGGCCGAGCGTCGTTGCAACTTCCACGAAGCGCTGGCCCGTGAGCGGTTGACCGTATAACTTGGCGAGCTCCGTCACCATCTTGATCTGAATACCGGGCAGGATGAAGAGGTCAATGAATGGAATGGGAATCGCTCCCACCGTCCCTGCCAGCGTGCTGTAACCCATGATGGTCGGCATCGCACGCTGAATGGCCGCGTCGCCCAGTTCGCCGGTGATCTGATCGAGCGTCAATAACGTCTGCCGATAGGCCGAGGGCAGTCGGTCGAGAATCGTCTGCTTGAGGACATCCCCGCCGTAGTTCGGTTGGTCGAAACCCTCCTCGGGTTTCGTTAGATCGATGGGAACAATGACATCGACCAGTTCCTTGAAGCGCGTCGCATGTTCGGAAATCGTGCGCCTCAACTCTTCGGGTTCCGTAGTGGGATAGAGCCCGTCCTTAAACGGATAATCGACCGGATGCTGCCGCCGCGGATAGGCTTCGTGCAAACAAGTAAGAGCGAGAATGACCGGCCGCGATGGCTTGGCCTGCCGGATTTCCACCAGATTGCGGGCCAGATTTTCCAGGGCGTGATCAGTGACTTTGACCGTGACGAGTACGAGGTGCGCGGTGTCATCGAACTTGGCGATGTCTTCATCCGGCTCGTAACCGGGCTCGTCGAGACCTCGAGTATCGAGGAAAGAAAGGATCGGGGCCTCGGCGGTCGGGAAATCGTAGGTGCGAGAGAAACGGGTACAGGGCCGAAAGCCGGTGCCTATCTCGGCCTCGGTCGCTCCCGTGAGAAACTTGACGATCGAAGATTTGCCGCTCTGCGTCTTGCCGAACAACCAAAGAACGGGGACCGGAGTGCGCCGGCGTGCCTCGGCCAAGCGCTCCTGTGCTTCCTTTTCTCGGCCGGACGCCGAGAAGGAACGGTAGAGAGCTTTCAACGAATCGAGCATGAGGCGAGATCCTTCGCGGCGAAACTCAGCAGAGCGATTTTTTCATTATAGTCACCCGGTCGAGGTTCGAGAAAATCCCCGGCTTACCGCGACGCGGAGGGTTTCCGGAGCGGAGCGCCATTGCCATTCGCGACGCTTCCATAAGTCGCACGATTGCGAGTCTTTGGCAATAAATCGCTCCGCTCCAAGCCCCACGCGGCCCCTGTTCAATTCTGCAGGATCTTTTTCCCCTTCATGACGATATTCTTGCTTGCCTTGACGTTAATCTCCCCCGAGCCATCAATGGTGATGTCCTTCCCTTTGATGATGATGGTTCCATCCTTCTTCATGGTGATGGAGGCGTCGCCCGTCGTGAAGGTGATCGAATCACCCGCGGTAACAACGAGGTTCTTGCCAACCGTATTGGTATCGTCCTCCTTGATGGCGGACGTGCGTTTTCCACCTACTTGCTGGCCGTGATCCTTGGCGATCTCCTCGGCACGATTGCCGCCCACGGTTAGCGAGTCGTCCTTGCCGACAGAAGTCGATTGCGAACGGCCGACCGTGATGTCTTGAGAAAGGCCAACCGTGATCGTCTGAACCGCTCCAACCGTAACGGAGCGCAGGCCGCCGACGACGATTTCCTGGGCGGCCCCGACCGCAATTGCTTCGTTGATACCGACCGTGTGGGTCCGCATCTTCGCCACCGCGACGGTTTCGTTGCCGCCCACGGTTCGGCTGCGGTTGGCCCCCACGTCGATCGACTCGTTGACCGCGACGGTTTCCGCTCGATTATTTCCAATCGCGATCGTCTCGTTGTTATCGACAGTCTCGGTCCGATCGTGCTTGACGTGCGTCGTTTCGTCATTATCGATGGTCTTTTTTCGATCGTGGCCGACCCAGTGCGTCTCGTCGTTCTCGACTTCGATATCTTGGTTCTTTTCGGCGTGAATGTGGACTTGTTCCGCGCCAGCTTTATCTTCAAAACGAATCTGGTTGCAATTCGCACCGCTGCCGCCGGGGCTGCTGCGGGTCTGGATACCGCTCTGGGTTTTGTTGCCAGGAAGCTCGAAAGGCGGCATCATGTCGGCGTTATAAACGCTGCCGACGATGATCGGCTGGTCCGGATCGCCTTCGAGGAAATCGACGATTACTTCCTGTCCGATGCGCGGGATATGGATCATGCCCCAGTTGCGCCCCGCCCACATGGTGGAGACGCGAATCCAGCAAGAACTATCGGCATCGTTCTTGCCCTGGCGATCCCAGTGGAACTGTACCTTCACCCGGCTGTATTTATCGGTGAAAATTTCCTCACCGGCCGGCCCGACCACCACGGCCGTCTGCGAACCATGAACCGTGGGCCGTGGCGTCTTTCGTTGCGGCCGATATGGGACTGCGAGCGGCACGCACGTGAAGTGATTGGTATAACGTATCCCTTCCTCAATTCCACTTCGGACGTTGGTGCCCAACTGAACGTCGTGCGACACCTGCGTGAGATAATAATCGCCGTCGGCATCGAAGTGGCGTTCGAGGGAAAACTTGAAGCCCGCGTGCATCTGGGAACAGTCGCTCGATCCCTGAATCTGCAGGGCCAGGGCCGCCTCTTCTTGCAGGCGAATACCGACGGTGCGTTTGTTGTCCTTGAAAATCTTGTCGAGTTCCGCGGGTTGGTCGCCGCCGCCGCGGTCGACGCCGTCGAACCGCTGGGAGTAGCCGCCGGGATAGTCATAAAGTTCGAGCTTATCGACGCCGCTCAGTTTTAGCTTGTGAGAAACCTTGCCTGCCTGGACGCTATCGGGAATCGTCTTGTCCGATTCGAGATGCTTGTGCGGCAACTCGAAACAGTGATCCCAGAGCGTGACTTTGCCCGAGCGGATTTCCTGGACTTTCTCCCACGATTGAACGCGCCCCTCCTCGCGATTGCCTCCGCTGAGCGTCTCGTAGATGAGCTTCTTGTTGGTCGGCAAATCGGTGTGGCTTTGCGGCGTGTTGGCCAGCACGAGCCGATGTTCCCCTTTGGCGTGCTTGAAGAACCAGAAGATTCCTTCCTCCTCCATCAACCGGCTGGCGAAGGCGAAATCGCTCTCGCGATATTGGACGCAGTAGTCCCGTTTATCGAACGAGCCCTGGATTTCGTTATCGACTTTCAGTCCCTCCAGAACCAACTTCAGGATCTCTGGCACCGATAGGTGCTGGAAGATCCGGCTTTGCTCTCTCTTGGTCAAAAACCAGAATTGCGGAACGAGCTCCGCGCGGTAGTGAATGAAATGGTCGTCGCGAATCCCTTGGCTGAAACGGCTGATAAAACCGTGGAAAAATCGAGTTCCTTCTCCTTGATCGAGTTCGACGCAGGCGGGTTGCCCGAGAATCTTGCTAAAATCCACCGGTTTATCGACGGGTGCCACCAGGCCGAGAGAAAATTGAAATAACTTCGAAATCTCCTCGGTTCCGCTCGCATGGGTCAAGAGCACGGCATCAGGGCCGAGGTCGGTATTGATCCGCAAAGGCCGATTATCTTGGGTAAATTCGGGCATGTCGTCTAATCTCCCGGAGCGAGGAATCTGGGGGCCTCTATTCGTTATGCGGAAACGATACGATTTGCGGACAGACCTTGGCCATTGCTGGTTTCTGATAAGATATTGGCATGGAACCAATTCGCACTCAATTGCGTATCGTCGCCGGTCGCCTGCGCGGCCGTAGGCTCGACTGTGTCGTTCACGAGGATTTACGGCCCACGCCCCAAATGGTCCGTGAAGCGCTCTTCAGCATCTTGGGCAACGCGGTTCCTGATCGCCCGTTCATCGATGTCTTTGCCGGCACGGGAGCAAACGGCCTGGAAGCAATCAGCCGGGGGGCATCCGAGGCCCTCTTCCTGGAACGCGATACCCGCCTGGCAGCGGACATTGAGAAGCACCTGAAGAAATTCGAGGTCCTCCCCCTCGGCAAAGTCATCAAGACGGACGTCTATCGCTGGGCCGAGCGCTGGATTCCACCCGCGACGCCCGTGAACATTTTCTTGAGCCCGCCGTTTGCGGACCTGGAAAAACGGCTCGACGAGTTCGTCGAGCTGACCAGGCTGCTCATGGAGAAAGTACCACCGGATTCGACCGTCACGGTCCAGGGAGAATCTGGCTTCCCCGAAGACCGCCTTCCGGCCGCGGAGTGGGACAGCCGGAAATATGGGCGGAACATGCTTTATATTTGGGTGAGGCCGTTGGAAAACAGCGTGCCATCCGAAAGTATTTGAGGATCGCACGTAGTCCGGTTGCTCCGCAACCGGTTACTGGTTGCGGAGCAACCAGACTACTTGCCACAACATGAACTACCTCGCGCATCTCTTCCTCGCCCACCCGACACCTGAATCGCTGCTAGGAAATCTGATCGCCGACAGCATCAAGGGAAACCAGCTGGCGGCGCTCCCATTCGAGATTCAGGAAGGAGTGCGCCAGCACCGGCGTGTCGATTCATTTACCGATCGGCATCCGTTGGTGCAGCGGAGCATCACTCGCATTTCGAAGAACTGGGGCTGGTTTTCGGGCATTTTGATCGATGTCTACCACGATCATCTCCTGGCTACGACCTGGGAACTTTACACCTCGGAGCCGCTGCGAGAATTCATTGATCGCGTGCAGCAGCAATGTTCGGTTCATATGGATTCGCTTCCAGGCGACGGTCGTGAACTATTGGAGAAAATGATCGAAAGCGATCGGCTCTACTCGTACCTGACCGCGGACGGAATCGCCGACGCCCTCGAACGCCTTTCGCGGCGGATTCGGGAACGAATCCCCAATCGACCGGTCCATTTGGAACGGGCAATGCCAGATCTGCTAGCCAATCACACTGATTTATTGGGCGACTTTCAGATTTTTTTCCCTGAATTGATTGCGTTTGTTCGGCCGTGAACCGGTATATTGCGGGGAAATCCTTTTCCTTCAGACGAATCGACACCATGCCCGAATCCGACTCCAATCAACCTCAAGGTAACTGGTGGGCCCAATCGGGACCGTTGCCGCGCGCCGCGGTCTTCCTGGTGATCGCCACCTGCTCCTGGTTCATGTTGAAGGAACTCGCACCGCTGCTACGGCCGCTTTTGATGGCGATCTTGCTCTGTTACGTCATTGTGCCGATCCATGCGATCATTCATAAAGGGCGTTCCGAACTCAAAACGATCGTCCTGATGACGGGCGGCGCTTTGATTCTCTGCCTGCTTGTCGGCGTGCTCCTTTACGGCAGCGTGGTCGAAATGAGCGATCAGATGCCGCGATTGACGGCGCGAGCACAAGAACTGACCAATGACGGAATCGCATGGAGTAACAGCAATCTCCCTCGATGGATGAGCCAAGCGACCGACGACGTCATCCGGGCGGAGAACAAAACTGCCCAGATGGCTCAGGATTTTAGCAAAAAAGCTCTGGCGTATGCCGCCGATTTGCTACTCGAAACGCTGGTCGTCGGCCTGTACGTGATCTTTCTCTTGATCGAAGCCCGGCAATTGCCGCACCGGATTCGCGGCGGTTTCGATACCACGCATGCCGTCTCGATCCTGGAGGCGATGCGGAGCATCAACTTAAGCATCTCAAGTTATCTCAAGGCAAAAGTAAAATCGAGCATGATCCTCGCGTTACCCGTGACAGTGATTCTCTATCTTTTCGGCGTCAAGTTCGCGGGTGTCTGGGGGATTCTGACGTTTTTATGCAACTTCATCCCGTACGTCGGCAGCGTTATTGCCTGCGGCTCACCCCTGATTTTCGGCTTTCTCGATCTACCGTACGGCTGGCAGCCACTCGCGGTGGCAATCCTTCTCATTTGCTGTCACGCCCCGCCAAGATTGTCCTTTCGAACATTGAACCGACGAAGGGCATCGCCGGGTTGCTGGGAGATGATTGACCGTCAAGAGTCCAATTCCAGAGGTTCGCAATGCCTCACCCCTGGCTCAAGGAATGCACTCAAAACCGCAAATTCGCGTTCACGATAGCCTCGTAGTCATACATCCGCGGCCCCACCACCGGTACACCAATTGCCGCACCGACCGTCAAGCGGCGAAACATCGTGTAAACACCCGCGGTGAGGTTGACCTGGTCCTTGAAGAAGATGATGTCATCTTGCGTGCGATGATTTAACGGCGTATTCACGTGGACTTCAACCACTGGAACAATCGCCGAGAGAAGCTGATTCTGGTTCGTGCGATAGAGCCAGTATCCGGCGGAGATGGAGTTGAAGAGGATCGTCAGGTCGCGTGAATCAGTCGGCGCAACGAGTGATGTGAATCCTTGCACATAAATGCGCGGGAAATTGTAGATAAAGCCGGCCCAGGGCTGGAAAAGCGTCGAGTGCGGCACCTCGCTGCCGTCTGCGAGCAATCCGGCGCTGTTGCCCGTCGGCAGGGTCAAGATCATACCGGTGGAAAAAACGTTGCCGGTTTGCGGGTTGTTGATCCAGGCGTATTTGAAAAGGATATTCAAATCTCCCACGATGTTCGAACCAGGGTCCGAAAAGCCGTTCACCTGGATATAAGGCAAGCGCATGCCGATGGAGGCGTCACCGCCCATGTAGGTTTTTTCAAAGCCGACCATTTGCCGCTGCACGGTGACGCTCGGAATGGTGGCCGGCAAATACGCTCGATTGACGTCCTGGAAGTTGTTGTAAGTCACGTAGACCCGATCAACCGGCCGCGGGGTTTCGTTGTCGGTTACTTTGAAGCCGTTGTACCGGGCCACGATTGGCACGCCGCAGATCTTCTGCGTAGTGGGGACCTGGTAGCTGCCGACCTGCTGTGTCGTCGAGGAGTTCGCGGTGTTTGTGACGATGTTCGTGTTTGTTACGGTATCTGTCGAGGTCGTTACAATCACGTCAAATGGCGGCTGTTCGTCTGGGGGTACTACAGTCGTTGTGACCGTGGTCGTCGTGTTCGTCGTGTTCGTCGTGTTCGTTGTGACTACTGAATTCGAATTCGTCGTCGAAGTCCCAAAAATGGGGATCGTGGTGAATGAATTCGGGATGGTCACAATGCGGCATCCCGAAATGCCGATCAGGTCGCCGAACATGGTCGGGTTGAACATGGCCCCTGGCTGAGTTCCGGTTTCGGTAGCCCCGGCCAACTGATTGGGGCCCGCGGGTTCATTTTTCGGCTCAACGGCCGGCAGCTTGGGGTCTGTTTTTGGATCACCGAATTTTGGAAGTTCAGCGGGAGGCGACGGCTGCCAACTGGGCGGGCAATCCGGAACGGCGTAACGCGGCAGCCGCGGCTTGGACACGGGAATGATCAATTGTTGCTCTTCCGCGAACGCCGGGCCGGCGATCATCGCGAAAGACAGCCAGAGTGCAAGATAGGACTGTTTCATCAGGATCATCCCGCGTGGTGCCGGCCCCTTCGCGTTTCCTTGACGGTCCCGACAGCCGGGAATCGAAACGACGTGATGTCTTTATCGGTACAATCCTGCGAGTCGGCGTAATCGATAATCTGGGTACAACGTGTCTTTTCGCTGAACCCGGCACAGACTTGATCGACTATTCCGCTTAGAAAAGATGGGAAATCTCGGCAAACAACGCAACAAGCCCGCGTCAGAGACGCGGGCTTGTGGGTTTTTCGTTGATTCATCGGACTCCTCACGCTCCGCGTGAGCTTTTCAACATTTACCAGCCGTAACCGTATCGGTTGTAACTGAAATAGTTGGGCGTGTTGGAGTAACCCGTCGAGTAGCGGTACTGGTTCGCGAACGGATCCCAATAAACTGAGTGCAGAGGTCCCGTCGCCAGCGGCCGCACCATCGTGCCGCTGTAATTGTAGCCGCTCACTCCCCAGGGGGTCGGCGTATAACTGTAGCTGTTGTAAGTTCGGTATCCGTACGGCGACGAGTAGTAGCTAAAGCCCGAAGTCGTCGGACCGACGGGGAACGGTGCGTTCCAATACGGGTTCGTATTCACCCAGATGCCGTTCGCGTAATACCCGGGGGGCCCTGCGGCGGCGATGCTCGGCAGTGCCACGATAGCCAGACAGAAAACGGAAGCGAGGAGCAGTCTCTTCATATTGATTCTCCGATGCACAAGTCCCTTGATGCCTCTCACACAATATTTTAGACGATGCATGGGACGATTATCGGATTTTCTCGGAATCCGTTCATTTCCCCGCCTCGATTGATTGTCTTTCCGCAAGGGAAACGAGGGAGAAACAAAAACTTGCGCAATCCTTCTATTTTAACCTTCATTCTTTTGTCACCGGCCGCAACATCCGACTCGCGTAGCGTCCTAACCGATTGAGCAGGAAGAAGTTGATGACGCCGGTGCTCGCTTTTGCCCCGACTTTGCCAAGGACCTTGGCCAGCAAGAGCTCCGAAGCGGGAATGTGCGGTGCGACGAAATTCTGGATCTGCTCGGCCGTCATGTGCTCCATTTCCTGCATTTGCCCGGCCAGATACGCATTGAAGAAGACCCGAGCCAGCATGACCGCCGTGCCGAGCCGCCCCACGCGCAGATTGTAGATCTGACACAAGTCGGCGAGCATGGTGAAGCTGAAATAGAGCGTCATCATGGTGTCGGTCAGCGTGTTCGGCGATACGGCGGTACCGACTGCCGTGCGACGGGCCCAGTAATTCACGCGTGCCTTGGCCGCCTCATCGAGATGCGATTGGAACGAATCGCGGAACTCGGCGAACCAGATATCGTCGCTAGGCCAACGGTCGCTATCGAGCAAGCGTTCCCGCACCCGTGCCAATTCCATCAACATGGTTTCGGTCAGTCCCAACGCGACGAGCCGTTTTCGTTCTCGCCCTTCCGCCAGCGGAAACTCCTTCAAATAAACCTGCAAGAGGACCTTGGCTTCTTTCAGCTTGGCGTTGACGAGCCAGCGGAGTTTGGTGCGTTTCTCGAGTTCTTCGAGGCCCTTGATCCGCAGTTGCCGATTCCGGCGAAGTCGGAAATAGAGGAAAACCAACCGTAACGTCGCGTACAAAACCGCGGACCCCAAGATGCCGAGCCCGACGTAGCCGCCGTACAACCAGTAGCCCTGAAGCGATCCCATGAGCGCCAAGGCCTGCGAAATCTGATTGAAGACAAACAGCCCAAGCACGGCCGCCATCCCAATCACGACCGAACCCATCAGCGGATGCGACAACCACGACGGCAATCCCAGCACCGATGGTTCGCTGGCGATCAGTTCCTCCGCCTCGCGAAGCTCCCTCTGAAGCAGGCGTTCTTCCGCCTCTGCCATTGCTTTCAGATCATTTTCGCTGAGAGGCGTTAGGTCTCTTGGCACCTGCGTGGGCCGATCGTCGCCCGAGTCGCCCGGGCGAAGTTCGAACTCCTTGGCCTCGGCCCGCTGCGTCGGCGGTGTTTCGAGCCGGCCTGGCACCAGCGGTTTCGGAGCCCCCTCCATACGCGGGACTTGGGGGGGCATCAGAGTCTCGGCCATTTCGTCGATTTCAGGTCGGGGCATGATGGCACCATTTAGGGGGGAGTGGCTTCCCTGATTATTCGCGGTGGGGAGCGATTGTGGAAGGGGAAATTTGGGATTTCAATCGCTCATTGTGAAGCCGCGACGCGAAGTCCTCGGAGCGGAGCGCTCTGTCCCCCGATCACGTTACGATGGTCAGCGAGTCAAAGCGCTCCGCTCCGAGGACTTCGCATCGCGGCTACACGGGCATTTGACTAACTTCCGATTGTTCCGATTATAACGACTACACCATCTGGGATATCTGGGCAATTTCGAACGACCCTGTTGATTATTCCGCTTCCCTCCGCGAAGATGTACAGTCCCTCATTCTGAACGTGACACCCTGCCGTCTTCGGAGCACTCTCCATGCGAATTGTGATTGTTTCCCTGCTTTTTCTGGGTCTCGCCGGTATTGCCAAGACTCAAGAACCAGCCGACGAAGCTCGGTTGCTGCGGTTCCCTGCTATTCATGGCGATCAACTCGTGTTCACCTATTCGGGAAACTTGTACACTTCTTCGACCAAGGGTGGCGTCGCCCGGAAGCTGACCAACCACGACGGCTACGAGATGTTCGCCCGCTTCTCGCCGGACGGTAAATCGATCGCCTTTACCGCTCAGTACGACGGCAACACCGAAGTCTACTTGATGCCTTCCCAGGGCGGCACGCCCAAGCGTTTGACCTACACCGCGACGCTCGGCCGTGACGACATCGGCGATCGCATGGGGCCAAACAACATCGTGATCGGCTGGAAGAACAACGGCAAGGAAATCCTCTTCCGCACCCGCATGAACTCGTTCAACGACTTCATCGGCCAGCTTTACACGATCAGTATCGACGGCGGCCTGCCCGAACAAGTCCCCCTGCCCTACGGCGGCTTCTCGTCATTCTCGCCCGATGATTCCAAGCTGGTCTACAACCGCATCTTCCGCGAGTTCCGCACCTGGAAACGCTATCGCGGCGGCATGGCCGACGAGATTTGGATCCACGANNCTCCGACATCATCCCCATGTGGGCCGGCGACAAGATCTATTTCCTCTCTGATCGAGAGGAAGATAAGCGCTTCAACATCTGGTCGTACGATCTGAAAACCAAGGCGACCAAACAAGTCACCCAGTTCAAGGATTTCGACGTCAAGTTCCCCTCGAAGGGAAACAATGCGATCGTCTTTGAAAACGGCGGCTATATCTGGCGGCTCGACCTGCCGACCGAGAAACTCGAAAAGCTCTCGATCAAGATTCAAGAAGATCTGCTCACCGCTCGCGGCGGTTTGAAGGACCTCAGCAAGAACGTCGGCAGCTACGAGATCGCACCCGACGGCAAACGGGCCCTGCTCGGCGCACGCGGTGAAGTATTCACGGTCCCCGCGTCGAACGGGTTGACGCGGAACATCACCAACACCCCCGGCGTCCACGAACGTAATGCCAAGTGGTCGCCCGACGGCAAGACCGTCGCCTTTATCTCGGATGCATCCGGTGAAGATGAAATCTGGATCCAGGCCCAGGACGGCAGCGATGCCCCCAAGCAACTGACTACAGGTGCCGACACTTACAAATACGACATCTTCTGGTCGCCCGATGGCAAGAAGATCCTGTGGGGCGACAAGAAGTTCCGCCTCCAATACCTCGATGTGGCCACGAAGAAAGTGACGCAAGTCACGCAGGCGAAGGCATGGGAAATCCGCGAATACGTCTGGTCGCCCGATAGCAAATGGATCTCGTGGGCCCAGGATGAGACCAATTCCCTCGACAAGGTCCATCTCTACTCGGTCGATCAGAACAAGTCGTGGCCCGTGACCGACGGCTGGTTCGCGTCGGGACAGCCGGCCTTCAGTTCCGACGGCAAGTACCTGTTCTTCGTCTCGAACCGCGACTTCACGCCCATCTACAGTGCCACGGAATGGAACCACGCCTATCGCGATATGTCGCGCATCTATTTCGTCACGCTGGCGAAAGACACCGCCAATCCGTTCAAGCCGAAGCAGGACGAAGTCGGCGAAACCCCGGCGGCCGCGCCGAAACTTGATCTGGGTACGCCGATCAAAGTCGATGTCGATGGGCTGAAGGATCGCATCCTTAGCCTTACCGTTCCTGCTTCCAATTATCGCAATCTGCAATCGGCGGGTGGTTTGCTCTACTACCTTCGCCAGGGGAACTTGTACGCCTACGATCTAAGCGGCCCCAAGGAAATCGCCCTCGGTGCCGTCAACGGCTTTGAGATTTCTCACGACCAGAAGAAGATGCTCATTTCGAAGGGTGGCCAGTACGGCATCATCGATCTGCCCAAGAGCGGCACGGTCGAAATCGGCAAGGCTCTCGATGTCTCCGGCCTCGAAATGCGCCTCGACCGCCAGGCCGAGTGGAAGCAGATCTACAACGAATGCTGGCGGCAGATGCGCGACTTTTTCTACGATCCCGACCTGCACGGCGTCGATTGGCCGGGGGTGAAGAAGAAGTACGAGGTCCTGTTGGCGCACGTCAAACACCGCAATGACCTGACCTACGTCATCGGTGAAATGATCTCGGAACTCAATGCCGGGCACGCCTACGTCGGCGGCGGCGACGTGCCGAGCGTCCAACGGATTCCAACAGGCCTCCTCGGAGCCCAACTCAAGAAACACCCGGAGACCAAGTATTATCAGATCACCAAGATTCTCAAAGGCGCAAGCTGGGACCGCAACCTCCGGGCACCGCTCGCCGAGATCGGCGTCGATGTCAAGGCGGGCGACTATATCATCGCCATCAACGGCCTACCGACCAACGAAGTCGGTAACATCTATGAACTCTTGCTCAATACCGTCGGCAAACCGATCACTCTGAAAGTCAACAGCGTCCCTAATGCCAAAGGGGCGCGCAGCGTTGTCGTCACGCCGATCTCGGATGAATCGAAACTCTACTATCACGACTGGGTGCAGACCAACATCAAGAAGGTGAACGACGCGACCGAAGGTAAAGTCGGTTACATTCACGTGCCCGACATGCAAGCCAACGGCTTGAACGAGTTCATCAAGCACTTCTACCCGCAGATCACCAAGAAGGCCTTGATCATCGACATGCGCGGCAACGGCGGCGGCAACGTCTCGCCGATGCTCATCGAGCGGCTGCGCCGCGAGATCGCCATGTTCGCCATCGCCCGCAACGCCCCGCCGCATGTGGAGCCCAACGGCATGCTCTACGGTCCAATGGTTTGCCTGCTCAACGAGTTCTCCGCGTCCGACGGCGACTTGTTCCCCTACCGCTTCCGCCACTACAAGCTCGGGCCGTTGATCGGCAAGCGAAGCTGGGGCGGCGTCATCGGCATTCGCGGCACACTCCCGCTCGTCGACGGCGGCTACCTGATGAAGCCCGAGTTCTCTCGCTTCGACGTTGAAGGCAAAAAATGGATCATCGAAAACCACGGCGTCGATCCCGACATCGTCCAGGACAACGACCCCGCCAAGGAGTTCGCCGGCACCGACGAGCAACTGAACAAGGGAATCGAAGTGATTCTTGAGAAGCTCAAGAAAGAAGAGAAAAAGATCCCCGAAGTGCCGCCGTTTCCGAAGCGGTGAGGCCCGCTCGCTTGCCTGAATCTAGTAGTTTTTGGTACACTTACCTCCGGTGATCGCCGCACCGGAGGTAACGTATGACCATTGAGCAAATGCGATTAGCACGAGAGGCGAATCCCTTCCGTCCATTCACCATTCACATGGCCGATGGCCGTTCATGGCGAATTCCCCACCGGGACTATCTATCGATGTCGCCGACGGGACGCACGATTATAGTCTACCGTGCCGACGACTCTTGCAGCTACCTTGATCTGCTTTTGGTAACGGAGTTGACGATGGACGCACCGGCAGAGCAAACGGCGAGCGAGAGCAACAACTAACCCCTCGATTACTTTCTCGGAGTGGTAAAGGGAATGGGCACGCTTTATCAATGCCCTGTCCCCTTTTCCGCCACCCGATCAGTCTGGTAACATTTTAGACATGGGAGACCGCCAATGAGTTCGCAAACAGTCCATGACCTTGGCAATTTTCATCGTTTTGTCGGTGAGAAGATCCACCAAGGAGAAACGTCGTTGTCGCCCGAGCAAGTTCTCGACGAATGGCGAGATCTTAATCCCGACGCAAAGTCGGCCGAAGATGAACTGGACGCGATTCAAGAAGCCATCGACGATATCGAGAACGGCGATGTGGGAATTCCCATTGAAGAATTCGACCGAGATTTCCGTGTTCGTAGGAATCTTCCAACCAAGTCATGACACGAACCGTCCGAATTTTCGCCCGAGCCAGGGTGGATATTGACCAGATATTCGCTTGGATCGAACAGCATTCACCGCAGGGGGCGGCAAGGTGGTACGACGCTCTTTTCGAATCAATCGCGGGAATAGTTGAAAACCCTGAACGTCATCCGATCATTGCGGAGCGAAAAAGGGGACAGGCACGTTTTATTAGTGCCATCGTCAATATTAAAGGTGTCTGTCCCCTTTTTCGCTCCGGCTTTCGCCGACGCACCCTGACACCTTTGTTTTTTCTTTGTTTTTTTTTCAATCCAAAAGGTGCCTATTCCCTTTTTCGGTTGTGATGCTTTGATGCCTTCCGTGATGCCTTCCGAGAAATGCAAAATTGCCAAGAAATCGCTTGCAATCGTGCCCGCCAACCGTTAGTTTCCACCTCTAGAAACCTGGTTCGCGATTCAAACCCCATAGCGGGTAACCGCAGAGCATTTCAGGTCAACCAAAGTCTATCCCGCATGCTCGTCCAGCACTGTCGCTGGTCATACGTCAACTCGTTCGTGGCGGAGCATGCGGGATAGACTTTTTAACGTTTTGTTATCACGTGGAGCTTATTGATGCCCGTCCGCTTCTCGCTCACGCGATCACTACTCGCGCTGGCGATCGCCGCCATCGCCTGCCCGGCTCACGCACAGACGTACACTTGGACTGGCGGTGGCCAAAGCACCGGAAACACGTTTTGGAACGCACCCGCGAATTGGGGCGGCACGCTGCCGGTCAGCAGCATCGACACGACGATCGCTTATGTATCGTCCAGCGTCAACTTCACGTCCAACCAGAACATCGCGAACCCTTTCGTTCTGAACTCGTTGACATTCGGCCAGTTCGTCGCCCCGTTTTCCATTGTTGGCAGCAACGGCCTTGACTTCCGTACCAGCAGTGCCGGCGTGACGCCGACGATCGTCCTTACCGACGGCCAGAACATCAACGTCCCGGTCACCTTCACGAACGACACGGCGATCACGAGCCCCGGCCCGGGCGTGCAGGGGTCGGTCATGTTCAACTCGACCGTCGGCGGGCCCGGTGCGCTGACCGTTGGCAGCACGACGTCGACCACGAAGTCCACGACGGTCATCATGAACGGCGTGGTTGGGCTGACCGCCACAATTACCATCAACCGCGGCAACCTCTTCCTGTCTGGAGCAGACGGCGCCGCGACGGGGGTCTCCAGCTTCGCCGTCAACCAGAACGGGATCCTGACGCTCTCGGACAATTCGGGCAGCAACTCAAACCGCATTGCGAACACCGCCACCGTGACCCTGAATGGCGGCACCCTCCGCCTGACGCCCGCCGAAACGATGGCCGGATCGTCCGAAACGGTCGGCACCATCGCGTTCGGAACCGGGCTCTCCACCGTCGAAGCGTTGCGGGGATCGAATCCCTCGACGACGGGACCCAGCGTCATCATCGCAACGAATGCCCCGACCCGGACCGCCGGTTCGATCGTGGACTATCTCGGCTTCAACCTCGGCGCGGCACTCAACGCCACGCCCATCGGCGGCGTCTCGCGGATCCAGTACGGCATTTCCCCGACGATGATCGGCGGCGGCGGGGCCGACGGCACGACGACGATCAGCATCCTCCCCCAGGCGGTCGGCAAGGACTTCTCGGTCGGCTCGCACGACTTCGTGACGCACGGGACCAACGGCATCCGCGTGCTAACCAGCGCCGAATATTCGACCGGCCTCCCGGACGGCGTCACCTCCGACGATAACGTCCGCGTCTCGTCGACCGTCGGGGGCCTGAACAGCGCAACGACAGCCGTGAACGCCCTCAAGGTGAGCGGAAATGCCAAGGTCAACGGCACCGGCACGCTGACGATCCGTTCGGGTGCGATTCTCGTCGGCGACTCCGGTTCCGGCACGCCCCAAATCAACGTTTCGACCCTCGCATTCGGCGGCCGCGAGGCGATGTTCATGGGCCAGTTGAACACCTCGGTGCTCGTCCAGAGTGTCATTACGGGAACCGGAGGACTGACGTCGAACGTGTCGCTGGTGCTGGGCGGCGGCTTG
>JAIOQJ010000242.1 GCA_021413475.1 Planctomycetota bacterium
ACAATCCAAGGCAACGGCGGATGAAAATTGAAGTTACGATCAAAGGAGACACGATCATGGCCGTTCAAGATGGGAGCAAAAGCCTGGGCGAAGGCACGTTCGTGGCCCAGGTCGCGAAGGGCGGCAAGAATATGAACGCCACCCGCACGAACAATCCGGGCAAGGGTCAAACGTACAATGGGATCTATTCCCTGGATGGCGACACGCTGAAATGGTGTGTCAGCAGCCCTCCCGGCCGCGAACGCCCCACGGAACTGGTTTCAAAAACTGGGCAATTCTTGATGGTGCTGACACGTGAGAAAAAATGAGTTCGGGCGTAGCGGCGGCTTCTAGCCGCCGCTACGAGGACTCCCAGGATCAATACTGGAACGTCACCCCAAAATTCATCCCCTGCATCCAGAAATCCTCGGAGCGGAAGCTGAAACTTGGCAATGCACCACCGCCCGAATTGAACGGGAAGTTGACCGCATCGACGTTCGAGTCGATCTGTTTGCCCGGTCGAACAACATTCGTCATGTACAGAAAATTGTATCCGACATGCGCGGACATCCAGGGCGTGAAGCGATAGCCGACAGTGGCCGTCACTTCAGGAATGAACGACGTTTGATTACGATCGTAACTGCCAATATTCGAAGGCAAGGCGAGAACCCCGCCATCGGCTTGGATGTTGGTGCCGTCCGACCCGGTTAGCGAACTTCCGCCCTTGATGCGAACCTGTTGTTGCATCGTTCCGAAGGCCACTTTCCCCGTCAGGCTCGCGAACAGTCGTTCGCCCTGGTAGTTCCAGCGTAGCCCGAGCTGGCCGCCGAAGAACTGATTGCGGGTACCGAAGTGATCGTATCCTTGGAGCAAATAGTCGCTATTGACGGAGTAGTGTTCGATTCGAGCTTTTTCGCTCAAATCGAGATACCGGAACCCGGCTAGAGCGGTCAGCCGTTGGCCGAATCGCAACGAACTCCCAAGAAGATTGGCGTCGCCGCCTTCAATCTTCAACTGTGTCTGCACGCGTATGCCGCCTTCGGTGCCATCCAGGTACGAAAGCTGGTAGATCGAACCGCGGCCGGTCTCGGTATTGACGAATGGTCGCCCGAGAATCACTCCAGGTATCGATCGGAACGCTTCCGAATTCGACACTTGATCGAACCAGAAGTAACTTGCCTCGAATCCGATCGTTTGAATGGAATTGAACCAGAAGCCGAAGGTTCCTTTGGCCCCGTTCATCGGGTTGTATTTGTCCGAACCCGTCGGGTAAAGTTGCTGGACTTGGGATGGTTGGAAGTCCGTGTCATCGGGCTGGACCCCAAGAACACCGATCGCGAGCGGTGGTGTTTTCAGCGGTTTAACGTACCAAAAGAGATAATCCGCCGTTGCCCAAATTCGAGGTCCAAGTTCGCGCGTCTGATTGTTGTAGCGCGTCCGGCCTTCCCAATAGCCGGGATCGTTGTCATTCACGGTAACAGGCTGGGGAACGCCGAAAGTCGGATCGATTACTCCGGGTACAGGCGGCAGTGGCGGCAAGCCAGGTAGTGCTGCTTGGGTCATTGGCCGTGCGATCGGCCTGCCGTCCATCGGTTGCGGAAGCGGCGGCGGGAGTGGTTCGATCGGTTCCGGAGGTGCCAAGCCAATCGTAGGAGCGGGTGCTTGAAGCACCGGCATTGCGAACTTCGGGAATTCTTCGAATCGCGGGGCCATGGGCAAGGCGACTGGCGCCAACGGCTCGGGAGTCATCAGTTCGACTGCCGGTTGCGGGGCGGTGAGTTTCGGTTCCGGGATTTTCAGAGTTTGATTTGGTTGCGCGGTCGGCACAACTGGTTCCGGAATCTTCAAGTCGTTACTCGGCGCGGCGACCGACGGCTTCGGCTCCGGTATCGCCAAGTTTGGGTTCGGTTGAGTGACCGGGACAAAAGGTTCCGGTATTTTCAGGTCAATACTTGGGGCGCCAACCGGGAGCCTAGGCTCAGGAATCGTCAGGTTGACGTTCGGTTGGGTGGCCGGAACGAAAACATCCGGGATCTTTAGATCAACGTTCGGAACGGCAACCGGCGGTTTCGGTTCTGGAATTGACAAGTTCAAGTTGGGCGAGGGTTCGATAATGGGTGGGGCAACCACCGGATCATCGGGACGGTATTTGATCGAAGGATCGGGAATTTTCGGCAGGGCGGGCAGCTTGGGTATACTTGGAATCTCCAATTCCGTCGTCGGCAATACAACCGGTTGTATCGGAGACGGATTCGTCAACTCCTCCGCTTTCTCGGCGGGCGTCTGCGCCTTCACCGCTGGAGCTTGCGGCTTCGGAATCGGTGCGGTTTGAAATCCGTAAGGAGACGGCGGCCTGGGTGATGAGGCATTCTGAGCCAGCACCCAGCACGTTCCCGCGAGCACGATTACCACGGCGCTAAAAATCGCCTTGCGCATGGTTTCCTCACCCCCCGCATCTTTCGGGGATTTCCACCTTCGAGTTTCTGCTAACACACCAAACTTGATGGAGCCTCATGCCAAGTCTGGCCAGGAAAATCCAGCCCAATTGAAATGGGGGGGAGGATATTCTCTCTCGACAGCCAGGTTTCGCACGGTTATACGCCTTCAACTGTGGATACCTTGCCTTGTGGAGACATCCCATGCGCTGTTTGTTGTCTCGCTTTCTCGCTCTGTTTGCATTGATGGGAAGCGGTTGCCTTTGGGACGATCCCGACACGGGTTCCAATCGCTTCGGCGCAACTCGGAAAGCAAGCTTACCGCCACGTGAGAAATTGCCGCCAGGCTCGCTGCAAGCGGCGACGCAGGTTGACACGATCGGCGCGAAGATCCTCGCCGCCAATCCGGACCTTGGAGTACGCCCCATGTTTCTCGTGATTGGTGCGCCGGCACTGAAGATCGATCATCGAGGCACAACCGAGTTGTACGTCTCGGATGGCCTCGTCCACAAATGTAAATCCGATGACGAATTGGCGGCGATTCTCTGTGCCGAGCTCGGCAAGATGGTTAGCGAGGCTCAAGCTCAAGGTCCCGGACGCAATCCAACGAACCGCGATATTCCGTTGGCTCCTCGCGTCGGCAGCGACAGCGTGGGCGGCGACCCCGACCGCACGAGGCAAGCCGAACAGGCTTACTATGAACAGAAGAATCCGCATCGCTCCGGGATTCCTGTACCCGCGGTTCAAGATCCGAACGATCTCGCACGCGGCTATCTGATCAAGGCTGGCTTCAACGCGGATGAGTTGAAGCGAGTTGCTCCGCTCATGCGGCAAGCCGAAGCCAATCCTGATTTTGATCGTTTGATCACCGCACCGCGTAACGGGCTCGGCATGCCGAACAATCGGCCGTGATGAAATTCATCACAATTCCAGATAGCTCCACAACACGAACGGGAGAGCATGACCGCTCTCCTGCACTTGACCCATTGCTCGAATCGCCTTATGATCCCCCCGCCCTTTCCAGCTGGGAAGGCTGGGTAAATGGGAGAAGCCCCGGATGGTGTCGCGGAAATGGCTGTTCCGTAGCCTGTTCTTCATCTTTTTGGCTGCCTTGGCAGGTGGAGCGCTCCTTCTACATGCCTGGATGCGCCCCGAACTGATCCGAGCCGAACTCACCAAACAACTCAGCGAGAAATTCAACGACGTCGAGATCGAAGTCCAATCCGCTCGCCTTCGCCTCCTCGGCGGCATTTCCGTCAACGAATTGAAATTATATCGTCGCGACGACCCAACTCGAACGCCCTGGCTTCAAGTTCCGACGGCTGTGTTGCATCACGACAAGGAGCAGCTGAACAACGGACATCTCGTCATCCGGAAGATCGAGTTGTTCAAGCCGCGTTTTCGTTTCGATCGCGACGTTTCGGGCAAATGGAACATGACGGGCCTGCTCAAGCCATTGCGCGAGGACGAGATCGCCCCCATTTTTGTGCTTCATGACGCGGTGATCGCCTTCCACGATCGTCGATTCGGTGAGCAACCCATCGCCGAGCTGCGCGATATCGAGGCAACAGTCATCAACGACCCCGCCCCCGTTTTCACGTTCGAGGCTCGCGGAACCGGTCGACCCAGCGGACCGTTCACTTTCGATGGCCGGATGGATCGCAAGAGCGGGATGTCCGGCAGCCTGGACCTTTCCAAAATTCCGCTCGGCGGTGATCTCGCTCGATTGGTTGAAGTCTTCGAGCCGGATGCGGGTGAGTTGTTGAAGCCTCTCAATGGAGAAGCTTCCGCTCATCTCGATTTCGCACTTCAGACGGGTGCCAAGACAACTCTGTATCACGATTTGAAAGTGCAACTTCGCCAAAGCCGATACGTGCATGACAACTAGCCATTCCCGGTTGAACATGGTCCCGACCGTTCCTGGCGACGACAATTTCGACGCGTGGTCCATTCTCAATTTCGAGGATCGACTTCGTTCCTTGAATGTGAACTTGACCAATGTGATGATTACCCCGGAACTTTGTGAACAAATTCCCGGAAAGTTCGCTGAAGTGAAGGACATGTTCCACCCGTCGGGACCGGTCTCCGCGAGCTTTAAGTTTCAACGCTCCCCTGGAATGTGGTCGAAGCAGTTGATCATCGAACCACAAGGGATGCTCGCTACCTATCGCGGCTTTCCGTATCGACTAAAAAACGTGCGTGGCCGGGTGGTACATACCCTAAGTGAGAATTCGAGTGATCACATTCAGATGGACCTGCTCGCCGACGGCGCGGGTTCGACCATCAGCATCAAGGGAGCGATCAAAGGGACACACCCTGATAACGACGTGGACTTGCGCATTGCCGGCCAAGGTATCACGCTCGACGATGAATTAATCAACGCTATGCCTGATGACAACCCGGAATTAATTCGAAAGTTGCATGCCACGGCATTTGGAGATTTCGTCGCCATCATCAGGCACAACGATCAGGTGCGCAGGCAATTTGGGCCGGAGGCCTACGACAATCAGTTCACGATAAAAATCCGCCAGGGAGCGATGAATTATGAGGTATTTCCCTATCCCCTGGAAAACATGTCCGGGACACTCGTCGTCCGTACGCTGCCGGAACGCCCAGCGCGCTTGCCGAGTTCGACCGATCAGACCCGGCCAATGACCGAGGAAAGCAGCACGACAACGCTCGAGTTCAACGATTTTCAGGCGACGCGAAATGGCGGCCGACTTCGCGCGAGCGGCCGAAAGGATCCCGCACCTGGCGGATGCATCCTGTCGCTCAATTTGGATGGCGAAGAAATCGCCCTCGATGGCGACCTGCAACGCGCCTTGGCGGCCATACGGATGGAGAACTCGTGGAAGTCGTTCGAGCCTTCTGGCCGCATGAATTGTGCCGTGCGCGTGAAGCTCTTTTCCAAGAATGACCCAAAAGCCACGATTTACCCCGCCGAGGACCTGGAACTCGCAATGGCCTTCGCGGGTGGCATCATCAAGCCGACCTTCTTCCCCTATCAGATGCAAGACCTGGCCGGTCGCGTGACGTATGCCAAGGGCCGTGCGGAACTCAGTGAGTTCCGCGCCAGGCATGGCAAGTCGGAAATCACGCTTCCGTCGAGTGAAATCCTGTTCCGGCCAAGTGGCGGCTACTGGGCCGACATTCGAAATCTGCGTGTGACGCCTTTGGTCATCGATGATCCATTCCTCGCGGCGCTTGCGCCGGGCCTCCGTTCAGCATGCACGGGATTGGAACTCAAAGGCGCGATGTCGCTGCACGCGGCGCGCGTGGTGATCGACGAACAACCGGGTCCATATATGCCGCGCTCATTGCCTATCGCCGTCCGCGGCGTCGAACCGGATGAAACGATGCCCGTGAACTTGGCCCGTCCCATCGAGCCGCAGAATTTTCTGCCAACAATTTACTGGGACGCCCGCCTTATTTTGGAAAGCGCGTCGATGTACACGGGCGTCGATTGGGATAATATCCGAGGTACTTTCGCGACCTGGGGCCTCTACAAAGGCGACAAACTCGGGGCCGTGCGGGGCAATCTCGTCTTCGAACAGGCCACGGTCGCGAAACAACCGGTCGAGGCCGTCACCGCTTCATTGCGAGTTGATCCCCGGCAACCGGATGTGGTCAGCATCCCATCGATCCGTGGCAAACTCCATGGTGGAGACATTGGAGGCGAAGCCTGGGTTGTGCTGGATTCGAAAGTTCGTTATGCCGTGCAGTTGAACGCGGCACGTGTCCGCTTGAGCGAGGTGGCCCGGCACTTCAAGTTGCCGCCAAAGGCTCATCTTGAAGGCTTGGCGAATGCCCAGATCTATTTCGCCAATCGACCGGACGAACGGACTGGCGAACTGGTCCTGCAAGGAGGCGGTGCCATCGACGTTCCGAACGGGAAGATGCTCAACTTACCCGTGCTGCTCAACCTCATCAAAGTGGTCAAGCTGCGCGTGCCCGACGATACGGGATTTGAGGAAGCGCACGCCATGTTTCATATTCATGGGGATCGGTTGAAATTCGGTCAGCTCGACTTGATTGGAAATGCCATTAGCCTGGGCGGCGAGGGAGAAATGAAGACGGATGGTTCCGACATCCACTTTGAGTTCTATCCCGTTTGGACAAAATTCAAGGAAATGTTTGCTCTCCCAGGCGAGTGGTCTGGGGCCATTAGCAAGCGTTTTCTCAAGATCAAAGTTACGGGCGATTTTAATGGCAAGATGGACTACCGCGCCGAACCGGTACCCGCCATCGTCGAACCGGTTAAACGTGTCATCAAGCGGCTGAAGTAGGCCTCAGGAGGAGTCCGGTGTTTCTTAGCATTATCAATCGCCTAATCTTGCTTGAACTCATCAAAGTGTTCCTGATGGCTTTGATCGCACTGACCGGTTTGTTCCTCCTAGCAGGTTTGATCCAGGAAGCGACGCAACGCGGGCTATCGCTCACTCAGGTTGTCTCCATCATCCCTCTCTTGATCCCAAACACGCTCCCATACACCATTCCCGCAACGACGCTGTTCGCCACTTGCGTCGTTTACGGCCGCATGTCGCACGACAATGAAATCCTGGTACTGAAAGCCGCCGGGGTGAATATTCTTCATATGCTCAAGCCGGCTCTGATCCTCGGCGTGCTCACGTCAATGACCACGCTCTATATGAGCCTCGATGTGATTCCTCGAACGCAACGGCAACTTCGAATCAAAGTCGTCAGCGATGCCGAAGAGGTCCTCTATAGCATGATCAAACGGGAAGGTGCGCTTCGTCAGCCGGGCATGCAGTATGTGATGTACGTTCGCGAAGTCCAGGGTAAACGGTTGCTCGATGTGATTTTCAAGCGCCGTTCCACGACCGGCCCGGGATATGAAGTGGTGGCACGGACCCGCGAAGCGCGACTGCGGATTGATATGGAGAACAACCAGGTCCTTGTCGACATGGGCCGTTGCGTCGTATTCGGCGAGAAAGATAGCATCGGAGCCGACGTCAACGATCGCGTCTATCCCATGCCTCTTCCGGAATCGATGTTCGGAAAGGACCAACGAAACCGAACCAATGCCTTGACCTGGGATGAACTGAAGTCTCGCCAAAACGAAATCGCGACTGAAATACTCGCGTCGATCGAGCGGTTCGAAGCGTTGAAACAGCGCGATCCAGGGCCTTCGGCAACGGCCGAGGAACGTGAACAGCATCAGAAAGCCTTGAAGGGCGCTGAATTCGATACGGATCACTGGCAGCGTGTCAGCCGCAATATTGAGGCGGAGATTCAAGTGCGGCCTGCGCTGGCGTTCGGATGCCTCTGTTTTGTCTTGATAGGCTGCCCCGTCGGCATCTGGGCCAGTCGATCGGATTACCTAAGTATCTTCGTCGTCTGTTTCCTGCCGACCGTCTTCGTCTACTATCCGCTCTTGTTGGCAGGTGTGAATATGGCAAAAGACGGCAAGTTCCCCGCCGAGATCTCTGTCTGGACGGCCGACATCGTCCTTGGATTTATCGCATTTTTGCTCATCTGGCGATTGCTGAGACGGTAGAAAAACTGAACCCCTGGATACCGTCCGAGCCCGAATGCCAACGAGGGAGATAACCCTTCGCTGGCGTTCGGACTCGGATGTGACCGGGTTCATCCCAAGTCATTCATAGGCGGCTTCTCGCCATAACTTTTCATGCCACGAGCGATCATCCAGTCGGGGAGCAAGCCCGTCAAGCGGACGATCCACGACATCCGCCGTGGAAAGCGGTGCATCTTCTTCCGCCTGCGAATCGCCCACAAAACATGATCGGCAGCTTGATCGGCACTCAGCAGAAAGGGCATTGAGAAATCGTTGATTTCCGTCATGGGTGTCTTCACGAAGCCCGGACAAGCGAGCGTGACCGAGATCCCTCGACCGTGAAGTTGAATGCGCAGCCCTTCGAGATAGGCATTCACCGCCGCCTTCGAGGCGCAATAACCCGATTCTCCAGGCAAGCCTTTGAAAGCGGCCAGACTCGAAACCGCCGCGATCCGGCCTGTCTTCCGACTCACCATCTCCGGCAAAACAGCCTCAATGGCATAAATCGTCCCCAAGACGTTCACCTGAAACATCTTCTCGACGTCACGAATGTTGAGCGGCTCAAGCAGAGTCGGCGTGCCGACCCCCGCGTTGGCGATCAGCAAATCGATCGGCCCCAGTTGGCGTCGAATCTCCGCGACGGCGGCCTGGGTTTCATCCCGCCGTCCGACGTCGGCAGTCGCGAAAGCGGCGACACCACCCGCGGAGCGGATGCTGTTGACGAGTTCCTCAAGCAACTCGCGACGGCGGGCGATAACGCCCACCTTCGCGCCGTGCTTCGCCAATTGCATTGCGAGGGAATGGCCGATGCCGGAGGAAGCACCGGTGACGAGAGCGACGTGGTTGTGAAATGGGTGCGGCATCGGCGCTCCATCGCCGCGTGGCGGCTGCTCCTCAATGGTTCCTAGAAGGAAATTGTAGCCTTTCCCGTCGAAGATGATTAATCGACAAGCGAAGATCACCCAACCTGCTCCGTCTGCACCGAATTCAAAACGCTCTCGGCAATCATGCCGTTGTCGGATGCCACTTCCGGACCCTTCCAGACGAACGGATGGAGCATTTGGCCCAGGAACGTCTCCGGTACGGAATTGTCCTTGACCCCATAACGCGATGGCTGGCGGTTCGGCATGTAGAAGGTGCCGAAGAGCAGGTCCCAGAACGGGAAAATGGTCGCGTAGTTGCGATCGATCCCTTCTTGTTCGCTAGTGTGATGCCAGCGATGGAAGGTGGGGCTTGCCAGAACGAAGCGCAACGGGCCGAAAGTCCAGCGGATGTTGGCGTGCAAAAAGACGACGTAGACAACGATGAACGGAATGAAGCTAATGAGCACGCGCGGTGAAAGACCGACCAGCAGTAACGGCAATGTTTGGGCGACGCGTGACATGGCATCGTTCAGCGGGTGCATGCGATAGGCCGAAAGCCAATCGAGCAAGCGCGGGCTGTGATGCACTGCATGGAATCGCCAAAGCCAGGTGACATGAAACCAGCGGTGCATCCAGTAGCCGACGAAATCCGCCACCAGCAGGGCTTCGAGGGCTTGCAGCCAGGTTGGTTGCTGGGAGATCGGGCCGAAGCCGTTCATCGCCTCTTCCGTGATCGGCCAACCGAGCAAGCGAAATGTGCCATAGATAACGACCACCAGCACGAACGTCGTGATGGCCTTGGTAACAATCGGGGTGAAGAGCCAATAAAAGAGGTCGATTCCCAGGCTGGGTCGGACGAAACCGCGTTTCTCGGCAGGGAAAATGCGTTCCAGAATGCCGAACGTCAAGCCGACCCCCAGAAACAGGAGAATCAAGCTCTCCAGGGTCGGGGGCTGCGTTACATGCTGAACGATCTGTGAGAGCGTGTCGTTCACGGCGACTACCTTTCACGATCACTTCATACGACAAAATTTCTTCTGGGCCGATGTTTGAATCGGCGAAGAACCCTCCGCAAATAGTTTTGAAGTAAAGGGCGGAGGCAGCGAAATTTTCCGCCATTGTAATCGTTTCTTTGACGGCATCAACAATTAATTGGACGAGATTTTTTGAGTGGTTCGGCACGTTGGCTCGCCGGTCAAAATACGAGAACCGTCCGTGTTTTCGACCTATCGCGGCGAACCGATTGCCCGGGCCGCCAAGTCGTAGCCATCAGCCGCCGTGACTTTCGCTTTCACGATGTCGCCCGGCTGAAGGTTCTTGCCCTTCACGCGCACCAGTCCATCGATCTCGGGCGCATCGGCATGGCCGCGAGCGTGGAAATGATTGGGGACTTCGGGATCGTTGCCGTCAATGATGACTTCGATTTCCCGGCCTACTTGCTTCTCGCTCCACTCGAACGCCACTTTTTGCTGAATCTCCATCAAGCGATTGCGGCGCTCTTGCTTGATTTCCTCGGGTAAATGCCCATCGAGTTTCGTCGCCGGCGTGTCGGGCTCGAAGGAATAGGTGAAGACGCCAGCGCGTTGAAACGCGGTCTTCTCGACGAAGCCGCAGAGTTCCTCGAACTCGGCCTCGGACTCGCCGGGGAAGCCGACGATGAAAGTGGTGCGGAATGCCAGTAACGGCATCGCTTCGCGCAGCCGGCCGATTAGCGACTCGGTCGAGGCACGATTGACGCGACGCTGCATCCGCCGCAAGACTCGGTCGTTGATGTGCTGCAAGGGCATGTCGATATAAGGAACGATCTTCCGCGAACCTGCCAGAGTTTGCACGAGTTCGTCGGTGATATGTTCCGGATAGGCATAGAGCACGCGAATCCATTCGATCCCTTCGACCTGTTCCATTTCCTGCAAAAGTTCGGCGAAGCGAACTTTGCCGTACAAATCATGGCCGTAATAAGTGCTGTCCTGGGCCACGATCAACAATTCGCGGACGCCATCCGCCGCCAGTTCGCGGGCCTCACGCAGGATCTCTTCGATGGGTTTCGTCACATGCTTGCCGCGCATCTTGGGGATCGCACAGAACGTACAGAGACTGTCGCAGCCTTCAGAAATCTTCAAATAAGCGTAATGGCGCGGCGTAATTCGCAGCCGCGCGGTGTCTTCCAGCGCCCGAACGGGTGCAGGGCGGAATAAACTCTTTTGTTCGTTTTGTTGATTGATCGAACGATCAACAACGGATACGATCTCTTCTCTGCCGAAAACTCCGACAATTTGGTCCACTTCCGGGACCTGCTCTAACAGAAAATCCTTCTGTCGCTCCGCCAAGCATCCAGCCACGACGACTGAGCGGATTTTTCCGTCGCGCTTCAGCTCAAGCATTTCGCGAATGACACCCAATGACTCCTGCCGCGCGGGTTCGATGAAGCCGCAAGTGTTGATCACCACAATGTCGGCCCCATCGGCATCGGGGACCAAGGTGTAGCCGTCCTGCGAGAGTTTCCCCAGCATTCGCTCGGAATCGACGAGATTTTTCGGGCACCCGAGAGATACAAACGCGTAGGTGCCTTTGATGTTCGTGCTCATATGGCATTTATACACAATCGACGCCGCGAAAGCGGGGATGTCGTGCAAAAGAAATCGACAAAGACTAGCTATGTGAACAAAGTTTCACATAAATTCGCCCAATCTTGCCAAGCAACCGCTTGGCAGCCGGTTCGGAAAAGGGTAAAAAGGAGGTGCCCTCTCAGGGGCAGTTTTAGTGAATGGGGGTTCACCCCCGACCGCACCCGTTGACGTCGCGGCCCCCTGACGAGGTAAGGACATCATCCATGGCGCGACGCAGCGCCGACTCCGACAGTTGTATCGTAAAAAGTACGGGACTTCGCCGGTCGGATCGGTTTTTAGCGGGGCTTGAAGAAGCTTCCCGCGTTACCTTTGTCACGCACGTTCATCCGGACCCGGATAGTCTCGGTAGCATGATGGGCTTGGCCCACCTTGTGGAAACGAAGCTCGGTTTGCCTACCCGGCTGACTCGTGACGGCCTGATCAGCCGTGCCGAGAATCGGGCGATGGTGGACCTACTAAAAGTCGAGCTCATCCCCGTCGAGGAAATCGCCTGGTCGAAGGGCGATGCGGTCGTCATGGTGGACAGCCAGCCGAATACCGGCCGGCATTCGTTCGACGACGAATTGCCACTTCATGCGGTCATCGACCATCACGATACGCCCGGCGATCTGGAGGACGTTCAATTTATCGACGTTCGGCCCAGTTACGGGGCTACCTGCACTCTTGTCACCAAATATCTGATCGAACAGGAAGTTGGAATTCCCGAACGGCTCGCGACGGCCTTGCTCTACGGGATCGAAACCGAAATTTCCGGCTACCCGCGCGAAGCGAGCGATACCGACGATAGCGCCACGCAATTCCTGTATCCACTGGCTGATAAGGATCTGCTCGCGCAGATCAAGAACGCTCGTCTGCCCCATTCCCATTTTGAGTGTTTACTGCAAGCCTTACAGAACTCCTTCATTTACGACCGTATCATCATTAGCTGGGTGAATGATCTTCCTCAACCTGAGCAGGCGGCGGAGGTCGTTGATTTCCTGGTGCGGTTCGAAAAAGTCGATTGGGCGTTGTGCGGCGGCGTGTTCCGCGACAAGCTCGTTCTGTCGCTGCGAACGTCACTGCATGGTGCGAAATCGGGTGAGTTGCTGCGCCAAGTAGTCGGCAAACTCGGTCGCGCAGGCGGTCACGATCGTCGGGCTGGCGGCTGCATTCGCTTGCCGAGCACATCGCTCAACGCCATCGAAGACATTCAAGGCGAGCTTCGCCGGCGATTTCTAAAGGCCCTGAAGATCGACGATTGCCGCGGCCAGCGATTGGTACCTCTCCGGGAGATGCTGCAAAATCTGCAAGCTTGAACGAAAAGCGTGAAACATTCAATTTTTCGCGTTTCACGCTTATTCTCGCTCTCCTTTTTCCAAATGACCTTGTTATCGTAGGACGATCTTCTGAAGCCGACCTTGAGGTTGCGGACGGCCTCAGAAGTTCGTCCCACGAAAAATAGGGAGTTGAACATGCCGATCCGTCTTTTCTCGCTACTCACGCTGGTCCTCTTGGCGGCAACCACCCATTCGCAAGATCCCAAACCCGGCAGAATCCGCGTCCTGCTACTCGGCGATAGCACCGTGATCGGCACCGTTCCTCGTGACGTGGCACCGAAAGCCGATCATCTGGAAGACGTGGTTCGGAAACTTCTGGCAGCGGAGAAGGATTTACCGGCCGCGGAAGTAATTAACCTCGGCGTCAATGGCGACATGATCCACAAGTTTCTCGAAGCTCGCTATGACAAGCAGGTGGCCAAGCAACCGGCCTTTGATTTCGTTTTCATTCGCTACGGCCTGAACGACGTGCGGCACCTGACCGACTTCAAAGCGGATTTTCCCTCTAATCTAAAGAAATTAATCCAGCGTCTCCGGGCGGACCATCCGAAAGCGGAAATCGTCTTGGAGACCGTGATTCCCTATTTGGGCGAGGAAAAAGACTCGACGATCAACGAGCAAGTCAAGGCGGTCGCCGCGGCGGAGAAGCTGCCGATGCTCGATCAATACGGCCCCTATTCGGCGGAGTTGAAGCATGGACCTAACATGCTTTCTTACCGCCGTAAGGCGCTGAAAGAGATTCCGGAACAATATCACACCTTGATTCCCGCCGAGTCGATCAAGGCGGGCAACGTGTACATTCTCGACAATCTCCTGGATGTCCACTTCGGCAAGTTGCCCGGCTGGTACACGGACCGACATCCAAATTTGGCAGGGTATCAAGTGATCGGCACACAGATCGCGAAGTATCTAATTCCGAGAATCCGCGAGCAAATGAAGAAGTAACCCCATAAAGCCGCAACTCGCCAGCGGAGCGTTTGAACGGAAGCGATGTACGTTTGACAAGCCCCAACCTGGGGAATTTTCGCTCTCCGAATTGACACTTCGATGTATTGCAAGGTATAGTAAAGGGGGGTAAGTTGGCTGGATCGCTCGTCGTCCACGTCTCTTCACGACGATCGCGGCCTTCAACGACGAATCGCAGGGATGCGCCCATCTTGATCGTCATCGCCAACCAAGGGAATTTCGAGGCATTCGCTTCGATCCCGAGCTGAATCATCACGGGTCACGAGGTGGCTGGGGTTTCCCGGCTAAATCATGCCAGTGAATTCGACGCCGGATCCTTCAGAACGACCATCTTCCACGCGGCCGGTACCGGTAAGCGAAGGTTCCACGACCTCGCGCCACGGTAAACCGACATCGGAGGTCCCCGCTGTCCCTCCTGCTCCCGCCGGTTCCTCCGCCGTCAACTACCAGATGATTCGTGAAGCGGCCCCTCAAGTAGAAAATTCACCAACCGTCATCTCTTCGGCCCGGCAAAAACCGCTGGGGCCGGATGCTCAACACAGCGAAGCCCTGATCGGCCGACGGCTTGGGCACTACGAGCTAATCGAAGCGATCGGCATGGGCGGGATGGCCACGGTTATCAAGGCCCAGGATCTGGACTTGGGCCGGATTGTCGCCCTCAAGATCCTCCCTCCCGACATGGCGGCCGACCCCGAGAACATGACACGCTTCAAACAAGAAGCACGTGCTGCGGCGAAGCTCGATCACGAGAACATCGCCCGGGTCTATTACTGCGGCGAGGACCAAGGGCTGCAATTCATCGCCTTCGAATTTGTCGAGGGCGTCAATCTCCGCGTCAGCATGGAGCAACATGGCGGCACACTCTCGGTGGCCGAGGCGTTGCCGTGTATGATCCAAGTGACGGCCGGTCTTTCGCATGCGGCCTCGCGCGGCGTCGTCCATCGCGATATCAAGCCTTCAAACATCATCATTACTCCGGAAGGAAAAGCTAAGATCGTCGATATGGGCCTGGCCCGAAACCTCGACCCCAAGGCGAGCAATGGCCAGCTCACCCAGTCGGGCGTGACACTTGGCACATTCGACTACATCTCTCCGGAACAGGCGATCGAACCGCGCTCGGCTGATTTTCGAAGCGACATCTACTCGCTTGGCTGCACCTTCTACCACGTTCTGACCGGCCACGCCCCTGTGCCGGAAGGGACCGCCGCCAAGAAATTGCACTGCCATCAGCACGTCGCTCCCCTCGACCCGCGCGAATGGAACCCGAATATTCCGGACGAGCTGGCGGCGGTACTTGCCCGGATGATGGCCAAGAACCCCGAGCAACGTTATCAGCATCCCGACCATTTGATCCAACATCTGCTGATCGTCGCAGAAAAGTTGAACATCTCGACCGGTCCGTTCCACGCCGACGCCGAGCCGCGAATTTCACCGTATGTCGATCATCCCTTGCCGACGCCGCCTGGGATGTCGGCCATCTGGATCGGTCTCGCGGTGGTGGGATTGGTCGTCGGCCTGTTCGCGTTCTTGGGCGGGTTCAGTTCGGATAAGGCACCGCTCGACAACAAGCCGTTCTGGCAGACCGAAAAGACGCCTCGCGAACAGACTGGCGCCAAGAGCCCGACCGGCGAACCACATGAAAACGGCAATATGGTCGAGCAACCACTGCCGGCGAAGGGTCCGCGCGAGGCACGCACGGTCACCGAACTCGTGGCGTTGTTGAAGCAACCGGATGTTCACATCAAATTGCG
This sequence comes from Planctomycetota bacterium, assembly GCA_021413475.1. Lineage (GTDB taxonomy): Bacteria > Planctomycetota > Planctomycetia > Gemmatales > Gemmataceae > JAIOQJ01. The sequence continues at coordinate 15,474 of JAIOQJ010000242.1, forward strand.
GGCCGGCACGGTTTACGATCTGACTCGCCCGATCCGCAAAGATGCCGACTTGCCGCGTGCTTTATTCGAGGGGAGCGACCTCGTCATCGAAAGCGATCGCCTGCTCGACCCACCGACAATCCGCGTGTGGATGGCGCCCGCGGATGAAGGCCGCACCAATCGTCCGGGAACCTTGACGATTCGCGGCCCTGCCGATGGCTCCACTGCCAAGGTGCGTTTCCGTGGAATTCGTTTCGAGTTTGTTTCGGAGGATTCCGAACCGAGCCAGACCGGCGTCAGCTTGCTCAATATCGACCAAGTCGAGATCGAGGATTGTTCTTTCATTCCGCCACTAAAGAAGGGGATCCCTGAGGACGGCCCAGCCGCGCTTGCCATCACTCAACAAGGGACGAAAACTTCGACACCAGAGATCCGTCTGGATCGCTGCTGGTTCGCTCCTGGTTCAACGGCCATGCGTGTTACCAAGAACGGCGCGCAGATGGTCCGCATTAGCGAGTGTGGCTTCGGTCCGCAGCACTCAATCCTGCAAGTGCAGGCCGCGGACGACGACCTCGAGCCAGGCAAGCCCGTTGCGATTCATTTGGAAAGTTGCTCGATTCTGATGAACGCCGGCTCGGTAATTCAGATCGGCGATCGGGTTGCTTGCCAGGTGACCGCAGGCTGGTGCCTATTCTCCAATCCGGAACTGGCTGCAATGGAGCCATCCCATGCGTATTTGGTCCGCCAGCTCGGCATGATCTCGCCGGAGACGCGTTTCGAAGGAAGCCATTCTAACGAGGCAGTGCAGATTCCGATGCCCAACGGCTATCACAATGTCCTCGCCTACGCTAACGGCGATGTGTCGGCGAATTTCGAGGCTTGCAAGCAGGATCTAATAGCGATAGAAGATGCCGCCGCCCGCATCCTGACGAAGCATCCCTGGGCAGAGGAACGGCCGATCAAACGGCTGTTCGATTTCCCGCGCCAGCTCAAACAAATTCTGGCCATCGATCTGAAG
>JAIOQJ010000243.1 GCA_021413475.1 Planctomycetota bacterium
ACGGATCTCTGTCGGAATTTTTTCGACAGACCAGAGGTCTGTCGCCACCGCTCCTCTCCAACTCACCACTGAGATACCCATGAACCGACGTGAATTCATCCATACGGCCGCGATTTCGACGACCTTGCTCGGTACTCCACTTGCGTTTGCCGCCGATGCCAAGAAGGCGAAGCTGAAAAAAGCCGTCAAGTACGGCATGATCAAGGAAGGCAAAACCATCAAGGAAAAGTTCGAGTTGATCAAGAAGCTCGGCTTCCAGGGCGTCGAGATCGATAGCCCCAGTGATCTCGACCTGATGGAAGCGAAGGCCGTTCAGGAGGCGACCGGTATCAAGATTCACGGGGTGATCGATTCGATTCATTGGTCGTCTCCGCTCTCCAGTCCCGATGAGAAAGTGCGCGAGAAAGGCCTCGCCGCTTTGAAGCAGGCGATTGAAGCCGCCGCTTTCGTCAAGGCCGACACGGTGTTGCTCGTCCCCGGCGTGGTCAAGGAAAAGGAAGTGACCTACCAGGAGTGCTGGGACCGCTCGCGGGCCGAGATAGCGAAGGCGATACCGCTTGCCGAGAAACTCGGCGTCAAGATCACCATCGAAACGGTCTGGAACAATTTCATCACCACGCCCGACCAACTGATCGAGTACGTCGATTCCTTCAAATCGCCCGCCATCGGCGCGTACTTCGATTGCAGCAACATGATCAAATACGGCATGCCGTCCGCCGAGTGGATCCGCAAGCTCGGTAAGCGGATGGTCAAGTTCGACTTCAAGGGCTACAGCAAGGCGAAGTCGTGGGTCAACATCGGCGAAGGCGACGAGGATTGGCCCGAAGTCCTCAAAGCCCTCGGCGAGATCGGCTACGACGGCTGGGCCACCTCCGAAGTTCGCGGCGGCGGCGAGAAAGAACTCAAGGACATCGCGGACCGGATGAATAAGGTCTTGGGGCTTTCGTGAGTTCGTTTAGCCGCGAATCGGAGGGTTTCCGGAGATTCGCGCGAAGGCCACGAATCCGCGAAGCGCCGCGCGAATCTCCGGAAACCCTCCGATTCGCGGCTAAACGGCAAGTTGGACGTGCGTGGAGTTTAGCCAATGGCCCATTTCATCGACCCCGGCTACGTTCTGGAGAACGTCTACCAAGGGGTGCGGAACATTTTCGAGTACACGAACGGTGACGGCGATCTGGTTCCGTTCAACTGCGGGCAGGCCGCTGCCGCGACGTTTCTCACGTTTCACGGGGTTCACCCGCCCGTCGAGGATCAGGATCAGGCCAACGATCTGATGTGCCGGCTCGAGGAAGAACATCCGCCGGATAACATGGCCGGCTATTTCGGCACTAGCCGCCGCCGCGTCGAACGAATCTGCCGCAGCGCCGGCATGCGGGTTCACGCCATCGCGGGCGAAAAGAAACTCCGGGAAACACTAAGCCAAAAGAAGCCGGTCATCGTCATGCTCGGCTTGCCCGGTCCGAAACTGTTCAATCGCTGGACGCTGCCATCCGGACACTGGATGGTCGCTTATGGATATGACGAGGAAAATATCTTCCTGACCAACCACGGCAAAATGCCCTGGCCGGAATTTCGAAGAGGGTGGAACGCGCTGGTCCCACGACTGATTAGCATGACCAATCGGGGATTGGCCGCGGATGTGTGATCAACAATTTTCACCGAGCCCGAAGCGCCAGCAAGGGCGAAAGCTCTCCCTTGCTAGCGATTCGGGCTCGGTCGAATGAACCGTCAAATCAACTTCGTCTTCCCCGGCACCGGAACCGCCGACACTTCCAGCTTGCCGTTCCAATCCAGGTTGGCCGGCATCGTGTTCTCCTGGGACTTCAAAGCCTGTTCCCAGGTCATCGATTTACCGGTGTAGGCACACATGCGGCCCATGATCGCCGTCAGGGTGCTCTCGGCCACCTGCTGCAATTCGTTCAGATGCTTCTTCGACTTGATGCTGTTGACCAGGTCGATGTGCTCTTGCACGTAGGGACCGATCGGGCCGCCCTTGATCTCCTCGTCGTTGATGAACCAGAGGCCATCTTTCATTCGGCAACGGCCCTTGCTGCCGACGAAGTGTTCCTCGACGACGCCCGGTGAACAGCTATCGATCTGACGGCAGAAGCTCTGCAGAATGAAGCCGTTCGGGTACTCGTATTCCAACGCGAAGTGATCGAAGATCTGTCCGTCAACGTTCGGATCTTTGCAGGGCCGGACCCGGCCGCCCATGCCGCCATTGCAGCGCAAGGGATGCGAGCCGAGCACCCAGTTCGCCACGTCGAGATTGTGGACGTGTTGCTCGACGATGTGATCGCCGCAGAGCCAGTTGAAGTGGTACCAGTTGTGAATCTGGTACTGCACGTCCGACATTCCTTCCTTGCGCGGCCGGAACCAGATCGAGTTCGTGTTGTTCCAGTAAACCCGGCCGGCCACGATGTCGCCGATCGCCTTATCATTTTGAAGTTTGGCGATCGTGTCGAGATAACCCTTCTGATGGCGGCGCTGCGTGCCGGCCACGATCGAGATGTTCTTCTTCTTCGACTCTTCCACGAGAGCGAGCACCTTGCGGATGCCGGCGGCATCGACCGCGACCGGCTTCTCGGTGAAAATATGGACGCCCTTCTTCACGGCTGCTTCCAGATGGATCGGCCGGAAGCCGGGAGGAGATGCCAAGATCACGAGATCGACGCCCGAGTCGATGACTTTCTGATAGGCATCGAGACCAACGAACGTCGTTTCCGGCGTGACCGCGAGGCGGTCCTTGGTGCTCTTGGCTTTGCCCACGTTCGCGATAAACGACTTGATGCTGTCGTCGAAGACGTCGCCGATCGCCGTGATCTTGACGTCCGGATTGCCATCGAGCGTATTGATCGCCGCGCCGCGGCCGCGCCCGCCGCAACCGATCACGCCCACTTTAATCATGTTGTCCGCCGCGGCATGAACGCCGCTTGGAGCGAGCAGGGCCGCCGCCCCGATCGCGCTCGCTGACAGGAAATCCCGACGATTTGTTTCACTCACGTGACGTACTCCAGAAACATTAGGGAGAGAAATGTTACGCAATACTTTCGAGCAAGCTGGGCCAGGCGAGCCAGGTCGCGTTAGCGCCTGGAGATTCTCGAACTCACGCGGCTCAGCTCGCCAATTCTTTCAATCACTCTCTTCGGTCACCTTCGACTTAATCCCCTTCAAGTTATCTTGTTCCTCCATCGGCCGCACCACGCGTAGGCCGATGATGTCGAACTTGGTCAGCCACCAGATGCTCTTGGGTACGTTTGGGTCGTCCTTCATCCAGCTTTCCTCGGAGGCCCGGCGGGCCGAGCTGCGGACGCGATCAACGTCGTCGGCCCAATTGCCGCCGCGAGCGACGTGAGAGAACCGTTTGTCCGTGGGAACCAGAACGGGCCAAAGCGTCAGCTTTTCCTTCGCGAACAGGCCGTACGAATCAGGCTTGTAGTGATCGATGCACCACTCCATCACGTTGCCGTGCATGTCGTGCAGGCCCCAGGCATTCGGCTTCTTGGTGCCAACTTCGTGCGTCGTCCCCTTTTTGTGCCGTTCGTCGGGGGAGTTTTTCGAGTACCACGCGTAGTCGCTGATCTTCGCGGGATCGTCGCCGAAACTGTATGCGGTCGTCGAACCGGCCCGGCAGGCGTATTCCCACTCGGCCTCGGTCGGCAGGCGATACGTTTTGCCGGTCTTCTTCGACAGCCATTCGCAGTATTTCATCGCCGCGTGATGGGTCATGCACAAGGCGGGATGCTTCTCGCGTTCGTGGCCGTAGGTTTCGTCGACGTACGGCGGCGTCGGGCGGGTGGTCGCGTCGGAGGCAGCTTTTTTCGCTTCGGGCTTGTTCGGATCCTTCTTGTCCTCGCCCTTCCACCAGAGGTCGAACTCATCCCAGGTCACTTCGCATTTGCCCATCCAGAATGGTTTGAGCTTCACTTCGTGTTGCGGACCTTCGTCGGGCTTTCGGCCTTTTTCACTTTCGGGGCTGCCCATCAGGAAGGTGCCGCCCGGGATGGCAATCATGTCGAAAGTCACGTCGCTGTCGGGGATCTTCTCGGTGTAGTTCTGATGCGTCGCCTTCTCGATGGTCGGTGCGGCGACCAGTTGAACGGGTTCCTCGCGGGCCGGTAAATAGACGAATCCCAGCCCCACCACGGCACCGACTGCCATAAACTGAAGGTAACGTGACATCACGACTCGAATCTCCCGAGGTTCGACCAAATCTACAGACGTTGGTGGATTATTGTATGAACATGCATCCCTGCCTAGCCGTCTTGGCAAGTTTCCTCAGCCTCTCTTCCGCCTCGGCCGCCGACCTCCAGCGTTTCGAGTACGATGAGCCGCACATGGGCACGAAATTCCGCATCGTGCTTTATGCCTCAAACAAAGACGCGGCGGACAAGGCCGCCAAGGCCGGCTTCGCTCGGGTGGCCGAACTGAATGGTATCATGTCCGACTACCTTGCCACCAGTGAATTGATGCGATTGTGCAAGAAGTTCGAGGAGAAGAACAACGAACCGGTCAAGGTAAGCGACGATCTGTTTTTCGTCCTGAAGAAAGCTCGCGAAGTATCGATCCTGTCCGACGGTGCCTTCGATGTCACGATCCGCCCGCTCGTCGTCCTTTGGCGGCAAGCACGGCGAACGCAACGATTGCCCGATCCCAAGGAACTGGCGGAGGCCAAGGCGAAGGTCGGCTATCGACATCTCGAACTCGACGAGAAGACCCAGACGGTGAAGCTCAAGATCCCAGGAATTCAGATTGACCTGGGGGGCATCGCCAAAGGTTACGCGGCAGACGAGGTACTCAAGGTGCTGGCGACACATGGGATCCACAACGCGCTCGTGGCGGCGGGCGGGGACATCGCGGCG
>JAIOQJ010000244.1 GCA_021413475.1 Planctomycetota bacterium
ACAAGAAGCCATTGGGCGACCCCAAAATCCGGATATTGACGTCGCAAGAAAAGAAAGAACTCCGAAAAATGATGCTGAATTCGCCCCCATAAAATCCGTCACGGCGTTGCCTGAAAGGGGCGAAGGAATTCCTCCGCCCCATCCGGGGCGGGTCGATATTGTGCGAGCGTCCCACGGGTTGCGCTCCGCCCGCCAAGGCGGGCTCCGCTCCACCCGTGGCTACATTCCGTCGCCCCATCCGGGGCTAAATCCGAAATCACTTCCCAGCCCAACCACGGCTGTCTTACCCAAGCGCAAAGAGAAGGGCGTCGCTTTCGCCGCGACGCCCTTCTCTTTTGCGATTCCATTTCACCCCACCAACGGCCCGATCGGATGGCCCTTCGACAGGGAAATCGGTCGATTTGCTTGGTCGTGGACTTCCGTGAATGGAACGAAATTAGACGTTCATCGGGCTCCGCTTCACTAAAGCTGTGAGAGTCTCTTCGGAGGCGAGCCCTTGCTTGCTTGCTCTTGCAGCAACTTCAGTAACGCCAGGCCAGCAAAGAGATTCTCGGCACTCATGAGCCGTTTGATCAAAACACCCTTTTTCCCTGATTCGGAAAGGTACAACACACCAGCATGGAACTTGGTGACGACGGAATCAAACGGGATGACCTTGCCGCTTGAGATGATCTCAACCCCTTCTCGAACAAACTGCACATCCTTGATCCAGGGCACCTCTTGCCCCTTCTCGTAGACTTTCAGAAAACGCCGAGCCAAGCGATCCGCGACACCATCCCGGAGTACCCCAAGGTGCTTTTCCGGATTGTGGACAATCATCTTGAACTCGAAAATCTCCCCTTCGCTAGTTCTGAACTTCATTTTAACGACAGTGCCGGTGTACAGGTCGTCGAGACTTCGAGCCTCGGCATAGTACTTGAGCCCTTCGATATCTTCGAGGTGAACGGACCTCGTCCCCTTTCGCGTTGTGTGGCTGATCCCGTTTTCGTAATAGGTGACGATATTGACGCGATTGGCCCACACATGCCAGTAAAGTGCCGCTCCAATGCCGATGATCGGCAACATGCCCACGATCTGGAGACCGCCGAATTGTTGGTCCATTACCAACGTTGCCGTTATCCCAACTTCGACCAGGAAGAGGACGAAGAGTCCGATCAAGATCAATCCGAGGGTAGTGGTCGATCGATCCCTTTCAAACACCACCTTGCCGTATTCAGGAGAATCCATGTTTTTCCTTCCGCTCCCACTTCCCTCGCCGACCAATCATTCGAGAAACCTAATTCCATCAATACGGCACGTGATTTTTGGTCATCCAGATTCGATTCGGTGCCTAATGGAGGAGAAACGATCTCCCGTTTTCATCCAAGATCGTAATGCCCCAATTTCGGGTCCGCAAGGAGAATTGCAAACTCGCCCAACTATGCTGAAATGAAAGACACGGGCTTGCACTCACATTAATTTCCGCGTGCTCGTCTTTGCCAGACTCGAGGCGAGCGACGGTCGTGAAAGACTCCGATCACTTGGATTTGATCCGCTCGCACCCGATAAAAGATTCCGTAGGAAAATCGGCGGACTTGCGCACGCCTCACACCCGGGCGCATCTCGGGATAGGCATTGGGTTGGCTACCCACTTGAATCAGCGTATTTCGCACCTCGCGGACCAGTTCTACACCTAGGCCGGCGGACTGGCGCTCGTGCCAGCTAGCCGCCTCATCCAGGTCTGCTTCAGCCTGCGGCGAGAAGTTCGCCGGGAAATTCATCCCTGAAGTCTCCCGAGTATTCGCGATTCGACTTCGGCCCACGGACGCAACGACCCTGGATCGGCATCCATTAAGCCAAGCCGGCGGTCCAACTCGAGGCCTTGTTCGTCCGTTAAGTCTGGCGGTGCCGATTCGGGCAAGCTGTCCCAAATTTCCGAGATGAGCCGCAACCGCTCGGCAGGGCTCAAACGGTCAATGCCTAGCGAAATGAGAAGAGAGGACATGCGTTGGCTCCGGCCGTTGGGATGATGCAGATCCAGTTTAGCCGGAATTTACACTCTTGCAATGGCCTCGCCATGAGAGGCGCTGCATCATCCCGAAGATTCGGAGTACCTCATCCTCGGGCTTGTGTTGTAAAAAGAGAAGGGCGTCGCTTTCAGCGACGCCCTTCTCTTTTTCCAACCAAATCTCACCCAATCAACGGCCCAATCGGATGCCCCTTCGACAGCGAAATCGGCCGGTTCGCCTGATCGTGAACTTCCGCGGCCGGATCAATTCCCAAACAGTGGTAGATCGTCGCGGTGAAGTCGGCGGGGCTTGTTGGGAACGTCGACGGGTACGCGGCGATTTTGTCGGAGGAGCCGTAGACTTGGCCGCCTTTGATGCCGCCGCCGGCGAAGAGGACCGTGAAGCATTCCGGCCAGTGTTCGCGGCCGCCGTTGCTACGGGTGATCTTCGGCGAACGGCCGAACTCGGCGGCGACGACGACGAGCGTCTCGTCGAGCTTGCCTTCTTGGTCGAGGTCGGTCATCAGGGCGTGGAAGCTTTGGTCGAACGGCGGGACCAGATCTTCTTTGTGAGCGGAGAAGTTGTTCCAGTGCGTGTCCCAGGCGAAGCCGTTGATGCCTTGGGTCCGCTGCCAGTTGCACTGAACTAGGCGGGCGCCGGCATCGAGAAGCCGCTTGCCGAGCATCACCGATTGGCCGAAGAGATTGCGGCCGTAACGTTCGCGTTCCTTCGACTCGACCGCCGAGAGATCAACTGCCTTGCGGACGGCGGGGGATGAAATCACCTCGATCGCCTTGGCCTGATTGTCGCGGATGGCCTGGCTCATCGCCAGATTGTTGAGCGGTTGCGTCTGCGCGTTGAGTTGCTCGACGAGCGTGAGCCGGCGCTTGACGACCTCGGCCTCCTCGTTCGGCGACAACGGCAGATGGTCGAGCTTGAAGTTCTCGTCGTTCGGATTGCCGCCGGTGAGCAGCGGATCGTATTTGCCGCCGAGCGCTCCGGCGAACTGGCCGGCACGTCGGCCGCCAGCGACGTCCATGCGATGCGGCACGAGAGCGAACGGGAACATCGGGCCCTTGCCCGGCGCGAGCTTCGCGAGCACCGAGCCCATGTGCGGCATGTCGGCCCGGCTCATCGAATTCACATCGGGGACCGAACCGGGATATTGGTAGCCGGTGAACATCCAGTACGAGCCGCGGCCGTGATCGTTATGATCGTGGCACATGCTGCGGACCAGGGCCGACTTGTGCATCCACTTCGCGGCGTTCGGCAGCAGTTCGGAGAAGGTCGCGCCGTTGAGCGACGTGGCGATCGGCTTGAACGGGCCGCGAATGTCTTCGGGTGAATCGGGTTTCGGATCGAAGGTGTCGAGCTGAGCGGGGCCGCCCGAGAGATACAGGATGATGCACTTCTTCGCCTTGCCGAAACTCTTCGACTTCGACGAAAGTGTGGTCGAGCTGGCGAGTGCCTGTTGCTGCAAAAGATTCGGCAACGTGAGCCCGGCCACCGACAAACCGCCGACGCGGAGCATCTCCCGGCGATTCAATCCGACCGAGGGTTTGACAGGTCCCCAAAGATTCAGCATGGATTCGTCTCCGAAAATTCAGGCAAGAAGGCTTCCGGCAGGTTCAACTAGGCAGGATTTCTTTGTATTTATACTCTCGTCAGTGTAACATAACTTTCTCCCCCGCCATAACAAGTTTTCCCCAATTTTGGGAAGACGCCCTTTGACCCCTTGGCCGCATGAAACGATCACCAAACTACCGATTCTTCGCGGGTTTCCTGATTTTGCTATCGCCGGCCTTCGCGGCGGCTCAGGCATTCGTCGAGAATATCACGCCGCCGGTGATCCAGCGCGGCCAGAAAACCCTCGTGACGTTCGTGGGGAACGACCTGGCCGGGGCACTCGATGTCTGGAATTCCTTGCCGGCGGGAGCTCTCAAAGCCAAGGCGATTGAAAGCGAAGCGGGCCGGGCGGTCTTCGAACTGGAAACGACGGCGGATGCGCCCGTCGGTCTCTGCGGCTTGCGGATCGCGACGAAGGACGGTCTGGGCAACGCGCATCTATTCTTGATCGACGATCTGCCGGTGAAACCGGGAGTCAAAAAGGATGAAACGCTCAAAATCGCTCTTCCCGCTTGCGTGTGGGGGACCTTTCGCGAGGCCGCCGCCGATCGCTATCAGATCGACGTGAAGGCCGGGCAGAGCGTCAGTTTCGAAGCCGTCGGCAGCCGTTTCGGCAAGGACGCGGATCCGCTGATCACGATCCGCGACTCGAAGGGAAAGTGGATTGCCGAGCGCGACAACGATCAGGGCCTCTACTACGATTGCCGTTTCGAGCATCAATTCAAGGAAGCCGGCACCTACACGGTCGAGATCCGCGACTCGCGATTCCAGGGCTCTCCCTATTTCCACTATGCCCTGCGCATCGGTCGCTTCCCGGTTGGCCGGGTCGCGATTCCCTCGGCCGTTCGCACGGGCGGCAACCATTTGCTTTTGCCGGAAAATGCTGCTGTGCCGCTTGCGTACACGCTGGCCGCGAACACGCTGCCGGGACCGTTTCTTGCCGCGTTGAAAGGCCCGAGCGACGAAGGTTCCACCTGGCTGCCGTTGGCGACTACCGAAGACGGCATCACGATCGCCCGCGATTTCGACGAGAATCTTCAGAACGCACAGATGTTGTCGGTCTCGCCTGCCACGACGCTCTACTTCAATCTCTCGCCGTTGCGAGCGAATCCGTTTCTGCCGTTGAACGCCATGCTTCACGTGGGTCGAGCACAAGCGACCCCGGCCGCGGTTCCCGGCGTATTGTGCGGCGTGCTTCGCAAGCCCGGCCAGCGGCAGGTGTTCATGGTCGAACTCGCCAAGGGGCAAAGCATCTGGGTTCGCGGCGAAGCCCAGGCTTTGAATTCCCCCGTCGATCTTGAGATCGGCATGATCGATAAGTCCGGCCGTGAGATTCGTCGCGGGACGGAAAAAGGGGGCGAGTCGACTTTTGAATTCACCGCCAATCTGCCGGGTTTCTACGGCCTGACGGTCCGCGATGTTCTGCGCGACGGCGGCGACGCCTTCGCTTATCGGCTGACGGTTTCCGACAAGCCGTTCCCTCCGACATTGGTCGCCGAAGTCGAGGGCCTGACCGTGCCGCGCGGCTCGTTCCAGCCGGTGCCGATCACGATCACGCGGACCGGAACGACGGGACCCATCAAGCTGAAACTGCTCGGCGCCCCGCCCGGCGTGAAGCTCACGCCCGACGAGATCGATGAGAAAGAATTGACGGTGATCTGTAAGCTCGAAGCCGACGCCAACACGCCGCTCGGCATCAACACCATCCAGATCGTCGCCGAGACGAGTTCCGGGCCGACGCTCGTCCGCACGCAGCCGCTCATCGACAAGCTGGTCCACAACGTCGATCTCATTCAGATCGCCTTGCGCGACGACCAGAAGCGTTTGCCGCCGTCGCTAAACGACCGCTTCGCGGTGCAGATCACGCCCGCCTCGCCGTTCACGCTGGAGTTGCCCGAAGCGGAAGTCACGCTAGTTCGCTACCTGAATGCCGACGTGCCGATCGTCACCACCCGCGTCGCGGACTTCAAGGATCCGATCACCTTCAAGGCGAAGGGCGGACAGCTTGCCCCCAAGACCGAAGGCCGTACCCGCGTGTATGCTGACCTTCCCGACGCCACAGCCAAAGACCTGCGTGTCACCGGTTCCGTCCATTCGAAAATTCTCTCGAACCTCGGCAAGTCGCGGATTGAACTAATCGCGACCGGAAGCTACCAAGATCGACGAGTGACGCTACGGCGAACTTTTGATCTGACGATCACCTCCGCCTACAAAGTGACCACCGAACCGATGAAGCTCGCGCTCTTGCCGGGCGAAGCGTCGATGGTCCGCGTCCAAGTGGAACGGCTCAAGCCTTTCGACGACGAGGTGATGGTGCGGTTCAATCCGTTCCCCGGTCTGACGCATCCTTCGATGGTTGTAGTTCCCAAAGGACAGAATGGGGTTACAATCGAAGTGAAAGCCGACGCCGACGCCATGCCGCGGAAACAGGCCCTCCAGTTCAATTCCAGCGGCACCGTGAACAGTTTCGAAGAAGAACTCCGCGGAAGTTTGGTGGAAATCGAGATTCGCAAGGTGGAACCGCCGAAGAAAGTGGAAGTGCCGAAGAAGAAGTGAAATTCATACGCAAGAAGTTAAGAATTGAACCACAGAGACACAGAGGCACAGAGAAGAAGAGAGAGAAAACACTTAAGTAGAAGATTCAGAACCTACTCTGACCTCTTCCTGTTTTCTCTGTGCCTCTGTGCCTCTGTGTCTCTGTGGTTCAAATCTTAAGGAAGAGGTTTCCTTGATGAGACGTCTTTTATCAATCCTTACCCTCACGCTCCTCGCCTGCAGCTCTCTGCGCGCCGCCGAGGAACCGGTCCTCTTCCGCACCGACGTCATTGCCGCCCTGTCGCGCGCCGGTTGCAATTCCGGTTCGTGTCACGGGTCTCCGCAGGGGAAGAACGGCTTCCGGCTGAGCCTGCGCGGGTCCGATGCCGATCTCGATTACTCCACGCTCGTCCGTGAACTCGGCGGTCGGCGCATCAATCGTTTAGTTCCCGACGATAGCCTGATTCTCCTCAAAGGGTCCGGGCGGATGAAGCACATGGGCGGGGCGCTCATCGGCAAGGAGCATCCTTCTTACAGGACGATTGTCCGCTGGATCAACGAAGGATGCGAAGATAGCCCGCCCGCCGGTCTCGTACGCCTCGAAGTGACCCCCGGCACACATCACATGCCGGCCGACAAACCCGATCTTCAGTTGGCCGTCAAAGCTCATTTCAAAGATGGGACCTCGCGCGACGTCACCCCGATGGCCGTGTTTACTTCGAGCGAGATTAACTTTGCCCCCGTCACGCCCGAAGGCTTTGTTCGCTTCTCACGCACGGGCGAGGCGTCGATTCTGGTTCGCTTCCTCGATCAGATCACCAGCATCCGCCTGACCTACGTGCAGAACGACCCGGCCTTCAAGTTCCAGGGGCACGCACCGGCCAACTACATCGATGAGCATGTCTTCGCCAAGCAGAAGGAATTGCTCCTCTCGCCCGCGCCGCTGGCCGCCGACGAAGTCTTCCTCCGCCGCGTCTATCTCGACACCATCGGCACCATGCCGACCGCCGAGGAAGCCCGGGCCTTCCTTGATTCAAAGGCTCCCGACAAGCGGGCCAAGCTCATCGATCAACTGCTGGAACGCGACGAGTACGCCATCTTCTGGGCCCTGAAGTGGGCCGACATCCTGCGCGGTAGCACAACGACCATCAGCGATCGCGGCGTGCATAGTTTCCACCGCTATCTGGTGCGCACGCTCGCCGACGATAAGCCGATGACCGACTTCGCGAAGGATCTGCTCACCGGCCTGGGCAACACGATTAACAAGCCGGCCGCGAATTTCTACCGCATCGCCCGCACGCCGGAAGACGCCGCCGAAGCAACCGCCCAGATCTTCATGGGCCTGCGCGTGCAGTGCGCCAAATGTCATAATCATCCGTTCGAGGCCATCACTCAGACCGACTACTATGGCATGGCCGCGTACTTCGCTCGCGTCCAATACAAGGGGGCTCAGTTCGGCCTCGACGACGAGATCGTTTATCTCACGCCCAACCGCGAGATTCAGAATCCGAAGACCCGCAAGCCGCAAGAGCCGATTGCCTTCGGGACGCCCACGGGGCCGCTCGCGCCCGATGACGACCGCCGGATCCGTTTCGCCGAGTGGCTGACCAAGCCGGGTAACAAGTACTTCGCTCCGTCGATCGTCAACCGCACCTGGTTCCATCTGCTCGGCAAGGGGATCGTCGATCCGGTCGACGATTTCCGCGACACCAACCCGCCGAGCAACCCGCAATTGCTGCAAGCGATGACCGACGATTTCGTGAAGAACGGCTACCGCCTCAAGCCGTTGGTTCGCAACATCCTCAACTCGAAGACCTACCAACTGGCCAGTTCGGGCGAGCCGGCCCTGTCGCCGCAAGCCGCCATTCCGGACCGCTATTTCACGAAGGCCTCGACCCGTATGCTCTCGGCCGAGCAGATTCTCGACGCCGTTTCGCTGGCGACCGGTGTGCCGGAACCGTACAAAGGCTTCCCGCTCGGAACCCGCGCGATCGATCTGCCGGAAGGCGGCATCAACCATCCGTTTCTGCAAGCGTTCTCGAAACCGGTCCGCGACGCGACCTGCGAATGCGCCCGCGAAGACGACCCGTCGCTACCGCAGACGCTGCACCTGTTGAACAATGCCGGGCTGGTCGAGAAGGTGAAATCGCCCAAGGGTCGAGTCGCGGCCTGGATCAAGGAAGGCAAAGACGACGCGTATCTGGTGGAACAGGTCTTCCTGGCAACGCTGAGCCGCCGTCCGACCGCAACGGAAAAAGACGTGGTGACCAAACACCTGAAGACGCTCCCCGACCGGGCGGCGGGGTTGCACGATTTGCAGTATGCACTGATCAATTTGAACGAGTTCTTGTTGCGGCACTAATGGATCTTGTTAACCCGACGCGCTAGCGAGGGATTCGGCCGAATCCCTCGCTAGCGCGTCGGGTTAACAAGATCCATTAGTGCCGCAACAAGAACTCGTTCAAATTGAT
>JAIOQJ010000245.1 GCA_021413475.1 Planctomycetota bacterium
TACCCGCCTTGCCGCCGGGAGGGAAGATGTATCCTGCCTCGGGGACTTTTTGGGCGTGGGCGGTGAGGGTGAAAGAGATCAGGAGGATTGTCGCGAGGATTTGGATTGCGGAGATCTTCATCGTCAACCTTCTGAATTTGATGTCAGAGGGGCAAGGGAGTGTAGCCCAAGACTCGTCTTGCGAGCCTTGGGTTGCCGCCGTTCGCAGTGACCCGCTTTAGCGGGTCATAGCATTCAGACCCGCTAAAGCGCGTCACTACAAACAGAAATTACACCAACCCCGGAATCACCTTCCCACCATCCACAATCGGCACGGGTCGACCGAGCGGGGTGTAGTAGGTCTTCTTAGTATCGATGCCAAGTTGTCCGAAGACAGAGCAGAGGACGTCTTCGACGCTCACGGGATCGACCGTCGGGGCGGCGGCCTTCTTGTCGGTGGCACCGATGATCTGTCCCGGCTTGACGCCGCCGCCGGCGAAGAGAATGCTCTGGGCCATCGACCAGTGGTCGCGGCCGGCCTGGGCGTTGATGACGGGCGTGCGGCCCATTTCGCCCATCATAACCACGAGCGTGCTTTCGAGGAGGCCGCGTTGTTCGAGGTCGTTGATCAAGGCGCTATATGCGCGATCGACGTGCGGAAGCATGTCCTTTTCGAGACTCGGGAAGATCGTGAAGTGGTGATCCCAGCCGCTATGATCGATGCCGACGAATCGGCAACCGGCTTCCACCATGCGGCGCGACAGCAACGCGCACTGGCCCAGGGCTGTGTAGCCGTAAGCCTTGCGGACCGACTCGGGCTCCGAGCGGATGTCGAACGCTTTCTTGGCCTCGGCCGACGTCATTAGGTCACGAGCACGCTGGTAGTAGGTGGACATCGCCTTGGCCCGGCCTTGTTCGACGCCTTCTTTTTCCAGCTTCTCGACTTCGGTCAGCAACTTGCGACGGCGTTCTTGCCGGGAAAGGCTGAGTTTTTCGAGCGGTCCCAGGTCCTGCACTTCGAAGTCGGCCTGGACGGGATCCGATTCGATGACGAACAGAGCGTGTTCGGAACCGTAGAATCCCGCGCCGCCACCGGCCATGTGGTGCGGCATGTTGATGTAGGGCGGTAGCGAGGTCTTGGGCCCCAGCTCGCGGGAGACAATTGAGCCGATCGACGGGAACAGGTGGTTGTTGGGGATGCGCGTGTTGCCGTCCGCGAAGTCAGCCTTGTAGCCAGTCATCACATAGTGGTAGCCAGTGGCGTGGCCGTTGTCGTTGTGGGTATGGCTGCGGACGATGGTGTACTTGTTCGCGATCTTGGCGCAGAGCGGCAGATGTTCGCCGATGAACGTGCCGGGAACTGACGTGCTGATCGGCTTGTACGGCCCGCGCACTTCGGCCGGGGCGTCCGGCTTGAGATCCCACATATCAAGCTGGCTGGGCCCACCTTCGAGGAAGATGAAAATGCACGACTTCGCCTTGGCGGCCTTTGGCGTGGCGGCCTTGGCTTGCATCTCCAGTAGCCAAGGCAAACTCAGACCGCCGATCAACCCGGAGGCCCCGACGCGCAGAGCGTGCCGGCGAGTGACGCCATCGCAAGTGGCAGTGGTCGGCTTGCTGAACGGGACTTTCATGGGATCCTTTCGTCAGAGTTTCATCTACCCACTATTTTTATGGCTCGGCGATGCCGAGATCACGACAAATCTTGCGGGCGAGCGGATTCGGTATTTCAGTATGCCGAGGAACGGCAGTGCGACGGTTGTTCGCTGGATTGCCCCACCACGAATGCCGTCGCCCTTCGCGCACCAATACGCAACCATGCCGCCGAAGGTGGGCAATTAAATCGTACCGTTTCACGCGGGAATACTCACTTCTTCGTAAGCTCCAGTTGCCGCAGCCCGCGCGTCAGCTCGGTTCATCTCCAGAGCTTCTTCCAGAGCATCCTGAAGGTTCTCCATCAACTCTTCACGGGTCTCACCCTGCGAATTGACGCCGGGAACCTCCTCGATCCATCCGATCCACCATTCATCGCTCTTCTGGATAACGGCTGAATATTTCGCTGGCATGAATGCTCCAATAATTCAAAATCTATCATGGTCGCCACACCGGGTCCAGATCCAGCACGTAACCGGCAAGCTCCGGATCGCCCGAGAGGGTGGTGGGGTTATCGAGCACTTCCACCGCCTGCTGTGGGCGATACACGAATACTTGTTTTCGCTGCGGGTCAATGAGCCAGCCGAGCCTCGCTCCGTTCTCCATGTACTCTTCCATTTTCGCCTTCGTCTGCCGAAGGCCATCGGATGGCGAGAGGACTTCCACGACGAAGTCCGGACAAAGAGGGATGAATTTCTCCATCACCTTTCGAGAAAAACCGGCTAATCGACTTCGCAACACCCAGGAGGCACTTGGAGCACGAACCGCACCGTTGGGAAGCGTGTATCCGAAAATGGAACTAAATCCTTTGCCCGTCTGGTCACGTGTGGCCCAAAGATAGAGTTGACCTATGATCGTCAGGTTTCGAGAACTAGCATCTCCTCCCAATAGAGGCATGACGAGCAATTCGCCCTTTGCCGTTCGTTCAAAACGGATTTCGTCGTTCTGCTGGCAAAAGTCGAAAAAAAAAATTGATCCTCGGTCATCTTGATGGCGGGGAGCATCTTGAGGCAGAAGGAGGTGTACGGTTCCTCGACGTCGCAATCCGGCTTTGCAAGAACGGCCTGACTCATGGTACACCTCCTCTCTCTCACTCAATGATTGTAAACGAACCCGCGAGTATTCAGCAACGCCCAGAGCACGTCCTCCACCGCGGCGACCCGATCATCACCAGCGTCTTCGAAGACCGTTAGCATCAGGGCTCGTTCCTTCTCGGTCGGGAAGCGAGAGACGGTGCTCAAGTAAAGTTCATCGATGATCTCAGCGGGCTTCTTTTCCGAACGGGCCAGCTTGCGGGCGGACCCTTGTTTGGAGCGGATCTTGCTGGTGATTTCCTCGGAGTTCATCAGGTGCAGGGCCTGGGTGATGCTCGGCTCGTTGCTTCGTTCGCATTCGCAGACGCTGGCGCGAACCGGGCGGCCGAAGATGCGGAAGAAATACGATGGCATGCGGTTATCCCAGACCTGGATCGCCCGGTAGCCTTCGGGCCAGCCGTTGAACTTTTCAGGGCTGGCGGTTGCCTGACTGATGGCGTCGAGCAATACCTCGGCGGGGATCGCCTTGGGGGAGGCGTGGGAGAAATTCTGCTCGTCGGTGACATTCGAAGGCAGCGGATTTCCGCTTAGTTGGTACAGCCGGGAATTGAGCAGCAGCTTCGTGTAAGCCTTCATGTTGAACTTCAGGTCGCGCATCTGCTTTGCGAGTTCGTCGAGCAGCGGTTCGTTCGTGGCCGGGTTGGTGACGCGCAAGTCGTCGAGCGGTTCAACGAGACCGTGTCCGAAATAGTGCGCCCAGAGCCGATTGGCGATGGCCCGAGCGACGAACGGATTGTCAGGCGTCGTCATCCACTTGGCCAAGACGATTCGGCGATCTGGCACGTTGGTGAAGTCGGCGGGTGAAGCAGCCAACGCCTGCGTCGGGACCAGCTTGCCAGTTCGCGGGTGCTTCATCTCGGCACCCTTTTGCGCGAAGATCGCCTGATTCGCGCCAGGCAAAGCTTTACGGCCGACGCCAGTGAAGAAGCCCGCCAAGGCGAAATAATCGTCCTGCGTCCAGCGTTCGGAGGGATGATGATGGCACTGGGCACACTGGATACGCACGCCGAGGAACAACTGACTGAACGAACGGCTCATCTCTTCAGGAGTCGTCAGGGCTTTATAGATCGCGGCCGGTCCCTCGGCGGTCGTGTCGCCGCGGGCGGTGATGATTTCGCGGACCATCTCGTCGTACGGTCGATTGTCCACTAACTGCTTGCGCAGCCAGCGGGTGAACGCCACGGATCCTGCTGGGGTGATGGTGTCGCGATCGACGCGTAATAGGTCAGACCACCGCATGGCCCAGTAGTCCGCATACTCGGGCCGTTCGAGCAATTGATCGATCAGTTTCGCTCGCTTGTCGGCACGTTTATCCGCAAGGAACTCGCGGGCCTCCGCAGCCGTCGGTAGTGTGCCGATCGTGTCGAGGAACACGCGGCGCATGAACGTGGCGTCATCTGTCACATCACTGGGCGCGATGCCAAGTTGCTCCAACTTATTCCAGGCCAGCTTGTCGATGAAATTGTTTTCGGGCGGCCGAGTGAATTTGACGCCTGGCCGCGGTATGGTCACACGGCAGACGGTCACATGACCGAGGTAGCGGACGAGGATCGAGGCCTCGCCCGGTACGTCGCTGGCCTTGATCCCACCACGCCGATCGACCTCGGCGATGGTGACGGCGTTTGACTCGAATTGGGTGTCGAGCGTGACGTCGCGGCGTTTGCCATCGGCAGTGACGGCGATCACCCGCAATTGCTGGGTGCCGCCGATGCTGAGAATTTGCTGTTTCGGTTCAACTTCGATGGCAGTCAGATCGGGAGCGTCGGGGTCATATTGGCCCCCCTCAACGATCCAGCGGCGTAGCCGCTGATAGTGAAGGCCGTCCGGTGCCAGTCGTTTGCCGCCGCCGTGCGCGAGTTGGGCAGTCGCCTTGCGGAGGAGCAAGCTGCTGTCCGGAGAACTTGGGAAAATCCGCCGCCCGCGGGCTTCCTTCACCAGGGCTTGATGATCCGCTGCGGTATCAAAGCCGAAGACGCTCAGTTTGAAACCGTTCTTGCCTTCCGCCTTGCCGTGACAGCCGCCCGAGTTGCAGCCGTTATATGTCAGAATCGGGATGACTTGGGTTTCGAACGAAACCGGGGTTGGCGTTACCAGGCCGCTTACCACGATGGGAACGCTAGATTGCTCGCCGGCGTGGATGACGGCGATCGTCGTTTTTCCCTCGCCTTTGGGGATGATCAACCCCGTTGAATCGACGATCGCGATCTTCGGATCGGCGCTCACATACATGGCAACGCGGGTGAGATCGACTGGCAATGCCGACGAACGCACCAAGAGTTGTTGCGTCGCTTCCGGATTATCGAGAACGACGGTCGCCGGTGACACTTGCAAGGCCGCTCGCACCGGAGTGGAAGACACCCAGAAACCGATCAGGATGACGAACATTCGGTAACGCATGGGACGTTTGATCCTCAAGCATCTAAAAGGGAAATTGTACCCGTGAATCCGAACCGAAACAAGCATCCTCTCTCATAACTTCTGACGAATGCAAGATCAGCGGCGTTCCAACTTTGCGGGGATCCCGTAGGCGGGAAGGAGGGTAATCTGCGGGCTGATGTCAATGATAGCGTCAGGCTGGCGTGTAAATCGGTATTTTTGCCCAACCGCCGCCAGGATAATTGCCGCCTCCATCAAGGCGAAAGTGTTGCCGATGCAAACGCGTGGCCCGCCGCCAAACGGATAGTAGGCATACTTCGGAATCCGTTTCGCGAGGCCGTCCAGCCAACGCTCCGGCTGAAAGCGTTCCTGATCGGGAAAATGGCGGGGATCGCGGTGGTTCACCCACTGGCTCATGAAGATCGTATAGCCTTTTTTCACGCGATAGCCGCCGAGTTCCAGGTCGCACGTTGCCTCGCGGCCGATGAGGTAAACCGGCGGATAGACACGCATCGCCTCGGTAATCACGGCATCGGTATACGGCAAATGGGGCAAGTCGTCCGGTGTCGGGGTTCGACCGTTGAGCACTTGTTTCCACTCGGCGATCAGCTTCTCTTCGACTTTCGGATGCTGCGAAAGAAGGTACCAGCTCCACGAAAGCGTCAGGGCGGTCGTTTCGTGGCCGGCGAGGTAAAGGGTCATCATTTCGTCACGCAATTGCCGATCGGTCATGCGGCTGCCGTCGTCGTCCTGGGCTGAAACCAAGCGGGAGAGCAAATCGTTGCCGGGCTCGGGACGAGCACGTCCCTGGGCGATGAAGCCATCGACCACCTTGAATAACTCGGTGACCGCGCGATTTAGTTGCCGATTCGCCTTGCTCGGGAACCAAGTGGGGAGGCGGAAGATGGTCCGGAATCGCGCGCTCATCAGATCGAACGCGAGGCGAAGAGTTTCGGAAAACCGCTCGCGATCGCCTGCGTCATCCAGATCGAAAAGCGTTTTCAGAGCGATCGCGCTGGTCAGGCTGCTGAACTGGAAGTGGATATCAACGATTTCGCCGGAAGTCCAACTCGAGAGCATCCGATCGGTCAATTCCACCATCAGTGGAGCGTACGAAAGCACGCGGTTCTTGACGAAATCCGGCTGGCTCAATCGTCGCTGGCGCAGCCAGAAGTCCCCCTCGCTGGTGACCAGCCCGTTGCCGAGCACGGGTTTGTACATCCGCGCGCCGAAGTGCTTGATGTAATGCCGGGCGTCGGTGACCAGAACTTGTTCGATCAGGTCGGGATCGCTGGCGAGAAACATCCGCCGTGGGCCGAAGCGGAAACTCGCCAATCCGCCGTATTTCCTTGCGACATCGACAAAGAAGTCGAGCCGATGTTCGCTGAATTCGCGGATACTGCCGCCGATCAAGGTCCCTTTCGGACCGGGCGGCAATTCACGGCGAACGGGTTTAGCTGGCGGATTCATGAAGGATAATCTATGGCCTTCGTGGACGGCCAAGGAAGGCCAGGGCTTTTAACATCTTTATTTCTGGTCTTCGAGCAGGCGGTGGGTGGATACGTGGGTGCCAGCTTTGCATCGTTTTCGCGGTGGTTGAAGCTTCTTTGGGCCACGCAC
>JAIOQJ010000246.1 GCA_021413475.1 Planctomycetota bacterium
GGGGGCGCCAAGGTTCCGATCACTCCCGATATCATCAGCAGGCCGTTTAGGGAAATGCTCGAAACCGATCTCGCAAATCTCCGGCAAATGAGCCGCACCGAAACGTCTCGTTTGACCGAGGACGCCAAGACCGCGAACGCATGGCAACTCGGCCATACCGACGCGTCGCAATTCAGCGAAGATTCCTCGAATCAATTCTATCAAACGCTTGCTATCCAAGGCACGACGATGTTGGCGGCCGCAGTGTTCCTCAATCCCGGCCTCTATGCCTGCGGCGGCATCATGCAATTGGCTGTGAGAGGCGTCAACATTGTGTTGGGTGTTTCGGCTTCTATTGACGCCGTGCAGAACTTTTACAACGGCAATTATGGAAGGTTCGTCCTTGACGCGGTCGCCGCTCGATACGCGTTTCGCGCGGGAATGGCGAGGCCGGGGGGCTTGATCGGGTGCTTCGCCGCCGGAACCCACGTCCGAACGCCAGAAGGCAGTCGGCCGATCGAACAAATCCGCTTCGGCGACTTGGTGCTTGCGGCTTCGGAACACGAACCGGATGGCGAAGTTCGCCCCAGGCAAGTCCTTCAAACGATGCGAAGGCTTTCCGCAATCTTCCTCCTGAAAGTCGGCGGCCAAGAGATTCGCACGACATCTGAGCATCCGTTTTGGGTCAAAGACAAAGGTTGGCTGAAAACAACCGAGTTGAATTCTGGAGATCTAGTCCGAAGTCATGACGGTTGCTGGATCGAAATCGAGGGCTGGACAGACACCGGTGAATTTGATAACGTCTACAACTTTGAAGTCGAAAGCGATCACACATATTTCATTGGGGAAGACTGTTGGTGGTTTTCCGTTTGGTCGCATAATTCGGAATTATGCCTCACCGGTTCTGCCCCAGCTACATCGGCGAGAGTTCCACCAACGACGGTTCCAGGAGTTGCTGCCGACCGGGTGGCGCACTTTAACCGGGCCGGCTACCAAAACTATCGACTTGAGACGAATGTGGGAACCCCGGAGAACCCCGTCTGGCGTATTCATTACCACGGCTACATCGCTCCCGGCAAAACGGCTGCCGCCATTACGAGACGCCATGCCGGTACGGTCGGCCCTGACGGGCTGGCACGTTTCAACCCCGCGACCGACAGGATTGTGATCGAACCCGGAACGAGGCTCTACGGCGAGGCTCGGTTGATGGAAACCAGGCGTATCACCCAAGACGGGACCAACATTGGTCGCGTCGATGTCAGCGGGTCTCGTCGTGGGAACAACCAGGGGGGACTTGACCCCGCGAAGCTACCAGAATACGAGGCGTGGGAGCAGGCGCTCCACGGCAGATGATGCCTTGTCTCGTAAGTCGCCTTGCCGCCGACGCCCAACGAAGGAGAACACGAATGGGAAAAAAGACTGTCGCCTTGAAGCCGGGAGATATCGTTGCTATCCCTCGCAAGACGGGCGGTTATTATCTCGTCCTCCACCTTGCCACGAACCGATTTGGTGAGGCATTCGGCCTGTTTCAGGGACACCACGAATCACCCGACACCGGGGCGGAGTGGGAGCCTGTCGCTCTCCCGAATCACGT
>JAIOQJ010000247.1 GCA_021413475.1 Planctomycetota bacterium
CTTGCGGCTTCGCGCTCGCTAATTGAAAAGAGAACCGTTCGCGTCGTCGGGCGAACGCTAAGCCGCAAGCGGCTCCGTTGATTTCCGAACTTTTTGATGGAAGAAGAACGCTTCGCGCGTCAGAATAACGACAGTCACGAACCCCCTGAGTTGGTCATCGAGATAGTGTTCATCCGTTCGCCGACACCAACCAATTCAGGCTCGTGAGCAACATTTCATACTCTCCGTGGCGGGTGGTCGCTCATGTCGTTTTATCGGTTCATCTATTTTTGTGCATTGATCGGTGGATGGTGCGCCTTCGCTGGTTGGTTCCTTTCCGAACTCATTCCATTGCCCGAGTCACGCAAGAACACGACGCTGCACGTCCTGCTGATTGCCAGTTTTGTCGGGGCTGGCATCGGCACCGGTTTGAATATTATCTCCGGCACCGGCAAGGGGCGCTGGTATCAACGCGTGCTCCCTGGATTGCTCGGCGGACTCCTGGGCGGGGCCATCGGCGGCTTGATGGGCAATCTCTTTTATTCCTCGCTCGGCTTGCCCCGCGCGCTGGGCTGGATGATCATGGGCCTGTGCATCGGCAGCATCGAGGGGGCCTACGAAAAATCCCCAAAGAAATTGCGCAACGGCCTGATCGGCGGCGGGCTCGGCGGCTTGATCGGCGGTATTCTCTTCGACCCCGTGGCAAGTCTGGTGGCTTCTGGTTCCGGGCTCACCAGCCGCGCCACGGCGTTCGTGCTGCTTGGCCTGGCGATCGGTTGCCTGATCGGTCTCGTGCAGGTCGTCTTCCGCGAGGCGTGGTTGACTGTCCTCGACGGCTTCAAACCGGGTCGGCAATTGATCTTATCCCAACAGGAAACTCTTCTCGGGCGCGGGGAATGGGTCGCGCTGCCATTCATGGGCAAGTTCGGCACCTCGTTGGAGACCGAACACCTCCGCATCGTTCGCCAGGCAGACGGTCTATACGCGGCCGAGGATAACGACACCAAGACCGGTACACTCGTCAATCGGCAGGAGATCAAGGGCCGAGTCGTGCTCAGCGATGGTGATGTGATCAAGATCGGCAACAACCTGGTCCGCTTCAATGAGAAGGCCAAACACGAAACGGCCGAGTCGCCGCGAACGGAAGAGAAGCCGCGACCGGTGACACGGAAGGCGGCCGAACCGATCTCGATGCCGCCACCCCCGCCACCGAAGCCGCCTCCACCCCCGAAACCATCACTGGAAGTGAAACCGCCCTCACCCCCGCCGCCTCCGAAACCTTCAGTTGGTGTGAAGCCTCCACCGCCCCCGCCGCCTCCACCTCCACCACCGAAACCCGTGATTGCGGTGAATCCGCCAGCGCCTGTTTTGTCGCCACCGCAAAAACCCGTGGCACCCGCACCGCCGCCGCAGGCACCAGTCGCATCGGGAACCCCAGATGGTTGCCCCGTGTGTAAACGCAAGGTGCCTGGCCTCAAAGGGGCGCGTTATTGCATGGTCTGCGACCTCACGTTTTGATTTCGAGGAACGCCGATGATTTCTCGACAACTCGGTCTCGATGCGGGCTTGGCGGGGGCGCTGATTGTTGCCCTGGTGACCGTCTATTTCGTCGATCGCCGCAGCCCGACCGACGGGTCGGCGAAGGAAACGAAGCCGAAGCTCACCGTCGAAATCCAAAATGAAACAACCGGTGGCACCGTCGCCAAACCGCTGGCAATTGCGGTGACACATGACGATCGCGTTTTCGATGAAGTCGGCAAGCTGCTCGACGAACTTGGCCAAGGGTACGCCTACACCAAATTGCCGCTCGTCGATATCAGCGACTTCTCCAAGATTGGCCAGTACGATTTACTTTTCCTGACTTGCGGCACGCAACCCAAGGCCTGGCTCGGCAAACCAGTGGGCGTGGGGACTCGGCCCGAGATACAGAACTACTCCTGGAATGAAGACGTCATCAAGGAGATTCGCGCCAGCTTGTTGAAGTTCCTGGAAAAAGGGGGGACCATCGTCGCGTCGGACTGGCAATTTGCCATCCTGAGCGTCGTCTTTCCAGATTACATCGACCGCTCCACCTACAATCCCGGTGCCGCGCAGACGCTGGAGGCCACCATCGCCGACGCTGGTTTGTCCGAAGTTCTCGGCGCGCAGCAGCTTCAACTCAAATTCGATCTCGACGACTGGAAACCCGCGGCCATCAAAGCTCCCAAGATGAAGATTTACCTCGAAGGCGAATACCGGGCGATGGCCGACCGCCGGCTGGTGAAGGCCCCACTGCTCGTCAAATTTCCGCAGGGCCAGGGTCAGGTGATTTTCACGTCGTTCCACAACGAGAAGCAGAATAGCAAGAAGGAAATGCAACTCTTGCGTTACCTGGTGTTCACGGCCGTGACTTCGCGAATTGAAACGACGGTGACAACCACGCTAGTTCAGGGCGGCTTCTCGCCGGTCAAACAAAGTTTGCTGAGCGTCAACGGTGGAGCACAAACAGTCAAGGAAACCTACGTCAGCAAGAAGGCCGGGCGATTGCGCTTCGTGCTCGGCTTCGCTGCCGAGGGGGCCGAGATGGAATTGACGGTGACTGCCCCGGATGGTGCGACGACTTCCAAGAAAGGAACTTCGACCTTCCAGATCGAATTCGACGACGCGACCGTGGGAAATTACCAGTACAGTGTCACCGGCCACAAAGTTCCGTATCCAAACTTTCCGTTTAGGCTCGAAATTGCGGATAAATGATGATGCATCGCTCGGTAATAGGCAACACCCGTGAAGCCGCGACGCGGAGTCTCCGGAGCGGAGCTCTTTGTCGCCCGGGTGCGCTCCGATGCTCCGCGGGTGGGAGCGCTCCGCTCCGAAGACTCCGCGTCGCGGCTTCACGGGCAATGTGCGCGGTCCTGCTGCTCTTCTTGTCCAGCGATTCCCTGCACGCCGCCGACCCAGCCGAGTCGCGGCAGACGTTGCTCGAACTTCGATTCAAATTGTTGGAAGCCCAGGCGAAACTCGAAGTGGCCCGCTGGGCGGCGAGTGAACGCGTTTCCTCCGATATCACCCCAACGAAGTCGATCCAAGATCGTTCGATCGAGAAAGAACTCAAGACTATTTTCGAAGAGAACGACATCAGACGGCAGGGAAAGCTCGAAGACATCGAGCGTAAGCTGAAAGATCTTCTCGATGAATCCCGAAAAAAATGGGAGATCGTGACGGCCGACTCGCTGGTTTTCCAGGAAGACGCGGCCAAGATGCAGGCGGTTTACGAATTCAACTGGCGCGACAAGAAGCCGCCACGCTTCGAACTCGGCATGATGGGATGGTTGACCATCGCCGCCTGGCTCCTGATGCTCGCGGCCTGCGTCGCCCTCTGTTTTCACGAGTACCGCCGGGGCTATCGCCGATCGCGGCGCGTTCTTGTTTGGTTGTTGATCCCGGCCGGTCTTGGGACGCTTTCGAGTTGCGCCAATCCAAAAGCGGCGGCGACCAACATCCCCAGTTTGGAAGAAGACATCACCGCCGCCCAACGAGAAATCGAAGAATCCGGCGTAAAACTGAAAAACCTGGAGAACGACGCCGGCCAGAAGCGGGATCTGGTGAAAGCCAAGTGGAATGCCATGCTCGGGGAAGAGGTCTGCAATTCCTTCTGGTCGGAAGAGACCAAGACCCAAGAAAAGCTACAAGGCATTCTGCAAACCAGCACCCTGGCGGAACTTCTCGGCAAGGATGCTCGGCGGCAAGTCGCGCAGGTTCAGAGCGACCGCAAACAACTCAACGATCTGGTTGAGCAATCGCGCTCGGTGAACACCCAGCACCGGATGATGCGGATTGGCGGTTGCATCGCTCTCGGGGTTCTTGGTTTCATGCCGCTCTTCTATGTACGCCGACGCATGGCGAAGTACCGCCGCAAGTCCGCCGCGATCTGTCCGCGCTGCCTGGCGGCAGATACGCTAGCGACCGTTCGCACGGGAGCGAAGGACCAACATGGGGTGACGATCGCGTTTGTGGAATGCAAAAAGTGCCGTTTCCGTTTCCCGACCAGCAATCAGAAATTGCCTCGCGTCAGCTTTCCCACGTCGGGGTTCAAGTCGTCCGGCAAGACGCAATGGCTGCTGACGGCACTCGATCAAGTATCCAACGGCCAAGTGCCGAGCACGGTCTCGATCGAGACCGACGTGACGCAGATTTCGGCCCAGATCAAGAAGTTTCTGACCATGCTCCGCCAGCGCGTGCCGCCGCCCGCGAGTGTCTATAGCCTCCCCGAGCCGTTGACGTTCATCCTGCGCGACAACGATCCGTGGGGTTCGAACCGCGTGCTGCT
>JAIOQJ010000255.1 GCA_021413475.1 Planctomycetota bacterium
TTGAGTTGGAATCCCTGGCAACCGCTCTTCTTCCGCACGCTCGAACAATTGCGATGTTGAAGGGTGAATCCGAAGCCGGAGTCCGGATGCTCCGGTCCGCCGCAGCGACGCCAGGGTCAAGAGACCAGAAAGCGAGGTGGCGATGACAACCTACTGGCGACCTTCCAGCCCTCGAAGCCGAGGGGCCGGTGATCCTACGGCCCTTTCCCCCGCCTTCGAGCGCGACAGCCATCGCTTGTTTAAGGGCTAGGTTCGGACACCTAAGTTTGTATGAAGCGCCTGGAGTGTCTGAACATTGAGATACTCCAGGCGCTCACGCGACCTGGCTCGCCATTGCGAATCACCCCCACAATCCCTGCAACTTGTCCTTCTCCACCACTCCCAGCGGAAACTTCTTGCTGTGCGCATGATCCGCGATGCCCGCGAATTCGCGTAGGGCCTGGTGAATATGCTCCGGTCGTACTTTGATGCCTTTTTCTTTATCACATGTCAGTTTGCGCGGTTCAAGCGGGACGAGCAATTGCTTCTCGTCGGTGGCACCAATGACTCGGTTGCCCTTGATGCCTCGACCAAGAAACATCACGGAGCCGATGGACCAATGGTCCTTGCCGTTGCCGTTGTTGTAGTTGGGGGTGCGGCCCATTTCGCTTTGTACGATGACCACTAGCTGATCGCGAATCTTCAATGCTTCAGCACGGTGGATCAAATAGGCGATGCCTGCCAGGAACTCGGGAATGAGCTTCATCTGGTCTGGATCGTTGTTAGCATGGCTATCAAATTGGCCGATAGTCAGATTCGCGGAGACGCACACGCCGGCCTTGAAAGTGGCGAGGGCGATCTCCGCCTGCTGCGCAAGGCGTTCCTTCGGGGCGTTGGTGGGGATATAGGGAGTCACTCGCTGCAAGGCCTTCGAGTTATCCTGGGCCGCATACAGCATGTTCTCGGCATGTTCCACGCGAGGCAAACGCGGCTCCGCGGCTCGTGATTGGTTCTGCTCGCGCAATGCATCTTCGATCCTATCGAGGGCGAAGCGGTCGTGATAGGGCGACCGGGCGTTGCCTTCGATTGAGTCGGCGTTGGCAACTCTCTGGAGCGACGGGATATATGGCACTCGCGACATGGCCACGATGTTGCCCGTTGCCGAGTAGTTGCCGAATGTTAAGTACGAGAGCGGACATGCCGGTCCCTGACAGGCGGCCACGAGAGCGGCGAAAGTCGGGTAGGCCATGCTGTCGAGTTTGCCGGTGGCCATGTATCGCGCGCCCGGCGAATGGTTGTTCACCGAGTAGTCGAGTCCGTTCAAGACCAACAGTTCATCACCGAACTCTTTGTAGAAATCCTCGTTGCACATCCCGGCCGCGATGTGTTTCTTCGTGGGTGCGTATTTGTGCGCCCCGCGCGTGAGGATGTCGCCTTCCTTATAAAGGCGGTTGATACCGTTGATCCCCTTGGGGTCCATCAAGTACGTGGTATCCCAACCGCCCGAGGCGTTAAGAACCACGTAATACGGGCCGCCATAAGGTTCGTTCTTTGGCTTGGCTCGAAGCGTCATCGGAGCGGCGAGACCCAGGCCAGCTAGACCGCAGAGTTTGAGAAAATCGCGTCGCATGGGATTACTCGTAAAGGAATTCCTGTCGTCGCAGCAGATACGTGACCACGGCGCGCCAAGCCCGGATCGTGTAATTCGGATCGGCCGGCGGCGGCGGATTGCTTTGCCGGCAACTGTAAGCTTCTTGTTTGTCGAGGCCCTTCACTTTGTGCGCGTCTTCGATGATGCCCGAGAAGAGTTTCCAGGTACGTTCGACCTCAGCGGAATCCGGAGCGTCGTATCGCCCGAGTATCCGCTCGTGCAGATACATAATCGCCTTGCGGATGGCCGTATCGGCTTCCGGCGAAGCGCCCGGCACAACCGTTGGCTCAATATGAGGGAACAATTTGCGTTCCGCCGGCGGGCGGCCGAAGTCGCGTCCCGTGTGCTTGCAAGCGACATCGTTCGACATGATCCGCTGGATGGCACCGATCGCCCCGCTCGGATCCGTTGCCCTCTCCGTGACTTCCTTGGAGTCGATGCCTCCGTACAGCATGGCAAGCTGTTCATTCAATCGGCCCCACGGCTCGCCGAAGATCGCGTTCACTTTTCGCTCGATCTGTTCAGGAGCGAGCATCCGCACCAAGCCGATGTCGTCGAGTTCCGCCCGCCGCTGCGGATCTTTGATCGCGGTGGCCGGGCCGTCAGCACGGTAGAGATCGGAGACAACCAATTCCTTGAAAACATTCTTGAGATTGAAGTCGGCCTTGGCGAAACGCCCGGCGATCCCTTCGATCTCACAGCGTTGCGCCTGATAGGCCCGACGCTTGGCGACGAAGAGCGGGTCGTCGAGATCCTTGGGAGGTAGCAACACCTTGCGGCCGGTGAGGATGTAATAGACATGCTCGACCATCGCGACGGCGAAGCGCGGATCCTTGGCGGTTCGTTCACTGAGCCATTGCAGGGCGCGCCAGCGTTCTTCCGAGGGCATCTCTTCGCCTTCAAGGCCGGTATTGAACATGTCCTTGTACCAGCCCTCCTTGCGTCGGCCGTAGACCCCTTCGAACTTGTAATAGTCCTGGAACAGGCCGGCGACGGGGTCGATGGTCTTGTGGCAGACGACACACTCTGAGGCCTGCATGGTAGGAATCTTATACTTGGCCGTAACTT
Organism: Planctomycetota bacterium; assembly: GCA_021413475.1. Classification (GTDB taxonomy): domain Bacteria; phylum Planctomycetota; class Planctomycetia; order Gemmatales; family Gemmataceae; genus JAIOQJ01. The sequence continues at coordinate 2,699 of JAIOQJ010000255.1, forward strand.
CCGCGGCATCGGCCACACGCGCGGCGAGTTCCAATACATCCACGCCCAGGAAGTGTTGGTAGTACATCCGGGCGCGGAGACGATTGCGATTGGTCTCCGTGGTGGGATACCGGCGCATGTATTGGAAGGTGCTCAAGATCCCCGCGTGCGGGTAGAATCCCGTCGGCGATTCTTGGTCGTCGTTGCGGGTGCGTGCCACGAGTTTTTTGAGTTTCACGGGGATGTATTCGAATGGGTCGTCCGGGTTTTTGAATTTGGTACGGAGTTCATCGTAGATCCCATAACCGCGAGCGGAATAGGGCGTGATCATCATGTAGTCGGCCGTGATGATCTCGGTGAACGATCGCTCGTTGCGGACGATATACTCGATGAGTTTCATCGGTTCGCCGATGATCGCGTTGCGGTAGTCGGCATAGAGTTTGTAACGGGCCTGCGTCCGGGCCTTTTCATCGGCGATGTGGCTGAGGTCGTGATTCTGAGCCCAATTTCGAGTTTTGCTGAAATGCTCGTAGGAAAGAGCAGTCTCCGCTCCGCCATCGAATCCCACGGTGAGGAAGATATCATTGAATCCTTCGCGGAGCCGTGTGTAGAAGGCATCCTCTTTCATGATGGCATCGAGCAGGCCCGGCATCGCCTTCAGGCCTTCCTTGGCGATGATCGCGAGTTCCGCCTCGGTCGGGAGTAGTCCAGCCAGGGAAAGCGTGACGCGCCGAAGA
>JAIOQJ010000256.1 GCA_021413475.1 Planctomycetota bacterium
CGATCCCCATTGGGCAGCACGGCCATGTTTCGCTGGCGGCCCATGATTCGTTTCAACACCGGCAAGCCGCGACCGCATGGGCAGGCGGCTCCCACCTCGGCATAGTCGCCAATGTCGTAACGCAGCAGCGGCATGGCAAAGTTATGCAGCGGCGTGACAACCACGCGGCCATCTTTTTCCTGGTATTGTTCAAACTCGAACATCGCCAACCAGTAGCGAGCACGAGCGTTCTCGGGTTCCACTTTGAGGATGTCGCGCGACAGGCGTTCAATGACTGTCCAGTCGGGGACCGCTTGCACCATTTCCAGCCGATGGGCCGCCAGCAGAATGGGCACCGAATCACGCACGCGCGCCGCCGCCTCGCGCAAACAGCCAACCGCTTCGTTACGAACCGTCGCGTCCGGGATTCTCATGACGGTCCGAAATTTTTCGCGCGTGATCGAGTCATCCATCGCTTCGAGCGGCTCGCCGCTGGCCTGCGCTTTGGCATAGGCCGTATCGCAGAGGATGCGCGACTTCAACCAAAGAAGTTGCCCCTGAAGATTGGACCATTTCTTCGTCTGTTCCGGCGTGGGTGTGCGTGTTTTTTCGATCTCTTCCTTGAGGTCCTTCATCGCCTTTGCGTTGAGGATGTTCGCTTCATCAAAATGCGCGATCGATGCCTGCGCCCCCGTTTTAGGGTCCGCCGTCGACTCCAGCTTCTCACGCCCTTTTTCGTAAACCTGTTCCGCCTGCTTGAGCGTGTCGGCGACCGTCGAACTGGGAATCATCCAGCGAACGAGGAAAAATCCTCCCACGAGCAGCACGACGATCGAGCCGATGAGCAAGGTACGCCGGTAAGCTCGGGATTTTCGATTGGCCATGATAATCTCTCTTCCGGGTCTATTCAGCAAAATCGATAAATGATGACTTTACTCACGCAATAGCGCAACTGGCAAACGCGTCGCCCCGATGACCGCGCTGGCCGGCAATTGTTCATGTCTCAAGGCTGCATCGAGTGCCGGTAGAAAACTCGCTTCAATCGCCTTCAAATCGGCCTGGTGAGCGGAATTCACACTCACCTGAACAGTTAAACTCGGCGGCGTCTGTCCCAGACGCTGATGAATTGTCTGCAAAAACGTATTGTTTGTCGATGCGGGCAATAAGGTATAGTGCCAGTAGTAGACGGCCGTACGACCTGTCGTCCCCGTGAGAAAAACAAAACGTTGTACCTGCCTCCGTTGTTCCGGATCGAGGGAAATCAACTGGCGTGCCGACAGATCCTCCGGAGCCCCCGTCACCTCTCGAATGCAGATCTCAGGATGGTGCTTGCGATCCTCGCCGATTCGGGAGTAGGCCAAGTATAGTTGAACCACCAGGCCGCTCCCTTGCAACTGATAATCCCTTAATAGCAAATCGTCGGCCGCATAGGGTAGGCGAGCTTGCAGTTCCGTCAATTCCGGACGATCGTGACCGTTCCAAACGCGGTTGCTTCCCCCATCATTGAAGGTGAACTGTTCCGGAAGAACTCGCAGCGAAGCTGCCATGCCGGGGAACGAATCGGCACCTGCCGCTTGCAAATGAATCTTGAGTGCCACTTGCAATACGATCGTCAAGCCAAGACAGATCGCCACCGGACGCAGGCGGACGGCGAGCGACCAGGATCGCTCGCCCGTCGATTGAGTTGGCTTGGGGAGCACGGTACGCCGACCGAGCAGATAATCGACGCCGATTAAGAGAGCGAAACCCACGGGAATCGTAAATCCCGCCGGAGCGTGATGCAGCCATCCGTTCATCCATTCCGTTCCAAAGCGAATGGCTCCGAAACTCATTAGTAATACGCGTAAAACGTTGGCCAAGACAGCGAACGGTACCGCCAGGGCGACCAGGAGAACGCGGTGCCACGTGGGCCGATCGAGCATTAGGCCGAGCAAGACCGCAAACGCTAGAAACCCGACGAGTTGCCGTAAACCGCTGCACTCTTCACCCACGTTCAGATCCTGGGATCAACGTAAGCAAGGCCATGCGAGTATCGCCCGACTCCGGATCACCCGCCCGTGTCCAGGACCTTGCAAACAACCAAATGCAGATGATGGGAATGAGGTACCCGTGGCTATAGTTCTGGTCCTTACGCCACGCCAGTTCCACGGGAATGAACAAGGGGAAAAAGAGGACAAGTAAAATCAGAACGGTCACGGCAAGAACGATCGACGAGGCCGTGTTCATTCGCCATGTGCGCGAAAGACCAGCGGCAACGGGAAAGGACGAACCAGAGGGTATCACATCACGCATGGCCACGAAAAAAAAAGCGACGGGTTTTTCGGACCCGTCGCCTTCCTTGCAAAGGGAAGTTGATCATTCGAATGATGTCGTGATTTCAAAACGCCCAGGCGTTTAGCAGGCAACCGGAACCACTTGTTTGCGACGGCGATAAGTGTAACCGAGCAAGCCGACTACTCCAAGTCCGAGAACAGCCATGCTCGCCGGTTCCGGCACTGTTGCATTCACAGCACCATTGTTGGCATTTACGCCAAGACCGCTCAAAAAGGAGTATTGAGCCTCAATTAACGCATTCGGCCCGTTGGCCGCCACGAAAGCATCGATAGCCGCTTGAATTTGCTGTTGTGGAGTGCCACCGCCAACAGGAAGTTCGAAGCCGCTGATACCAACGGTCCACAGGAAATCAACCAGCGTTGTATCAGGGTCCACCCCCCCGATCGAATCAACTAGGGTATCAATACCCGGGTCATAGAAGCCGTTTCCGTTGACATCGATTGCGCCGATGAAGCCACCGCCATATTGATTATTGTTATTGGCACTTGATAGCAATTGCGGCCCGCCGGAAACAGTGCTTCCATTGATATCAATGTTAAACTGCACGTCGGACAATGCGAATGGAGTTCCGTTGGACGTGAACGAAGCAGTGAAATAAACGGCATTTCCAAACTCACCCGCGAAGGCTCCCGATGGCGGCGTCACGCCCAACCATGAATTGAACGGGGTTGCAATAAAGTTGGAAATGTTCGACGTAATGCTGGAACCGCCTGGAGAATAATAACCTGGAGTGCCGGCTGTTCCACCAGGTGCAAGAGGACTACCAGGGAATGTGGCGGCCGCTTGAAGTGCACTCACCGCATTGGCGGCAAAAGCAGCGTAGCTAGCCGGATTATACGTGGGTGCATTAGGGCTGGGACCGATTGCCGGGTAGATCGTTACCGAAACTTGTGCCGAAGCGGCACTGGCCACCAATAGTCCCGCCACAAGTGAACCGACGAGAACGAAATGACGATTCATGATTGAAGGGCAAGCGCCCCCTCGCAAGTCGATGATGGCGATCAGGAATGACGAGTCTTCCCACCCAGGATACACAATCTGAAAGTGCTCTGTCCAGCTTAAAGGTCGCATATTAGCACAAATTCACGAAGTCTGCACATTCTCCCCCGCTTCGTTGATCGTCAATCTCTATCAAAAGGTTCTGACTGTAAGGCCGGCTGGCTATCAATAACTGAATTAAATTATACCAAAATCAGGACAATTGTGCCCGAAACTCAAAATCTAATGGATTAAGAACCGGCCGAACTCGCTTATCGGCCTTGTCACTCAAACAAACGCTATTCTAAAAGCGATCTCAATTGATCGTTCAGCTCAGAGCCGATTCACGATAAAAAATAACCGTCTACTTTTTAGTATTTCAAATTCTACAGCACCAATTGCCAGTCCTTGATTGATGGTTGACTATTTCCGACTGGTTTCGCTCTACCCTCGCCGTTACGATGCAATCATTCGCAAAGAAACCCAAACGTCCTACGGTGCTGGCATGAATTCCATTCTCTTCCGCCGGTTTCTTTTTCTTCTCCTCTTCATGGGAAGCCCGTTTGTTTCCGTTCGTGCAAGTGCCCAGGAGAAGACGGTCGCCGTCCGCGAGATCGACAAACAGCTTTTCGATTCGCTCAAAGAATTGCACAACCAAGGGGCGGACCTGTTCAACGCGGGAGATTCGATCGGCAGCTATCGTCTTTTCGAAGGCACTTTGCGCACGGCTCGCGCCGTTCTTGCCCACCGGCCGGCCGAGCAGCAATTTATCGACTCGCAACTCGCCGAGGCTGGCAAGCAAACGACGATCGGCCGACGCGCATTCACTCTACATGAAGCGATCGAGAAGTTACGGCAACGATTGCGGGTCGCTCCCGATGATGCCAAGATCGACAAGCAACCGGAATACCTGAAGATTCCACCACGTGAGTTCAAGAACGCCCCCGAAGAACTCCTGATGCCCGAAAAGGTCAAATTGCCGGAAGAACTGACGATTCCACCGCGTGAATTCAAGGCCCCAAAACCTGTGCCGCCGAAAGAAGGCGTTCTCGGACGGTTGCTCTGGAAGGGGACGCCGTTGCCCGGCGCGGAAGTGACGTTCGTCGCGCCAGGCCCCGTGGTACCGCTGGTGCTGATTGGGAAGACCAATGAAGTCGGTGAATACGTTCTCGTGAAAGTGCCACCCGGCCGATACACGGTGCTGTTGAACATGCCCAAGGGCAAGTTCAATCCGTTGCCGGAACGCTACGCCAATTCGATGACGTCGCCGTTGATCGTCGATGTCAAGGGTGGCGGCGATACGCTCGATTTCTTGCTGCAATGATTGCCGGTGGCGACAGACCTCTGGTCTGTTGCCACCGGAATTACTCCGCCAAGGGAAAACGCACCCGAAACGTCGCTCCCTTTTCCGGCGCTGAATCAATTTCCATCGTCGCTTGATGATGTTCCAGCACCACCACCACGAACGAAAGGCCCAGGCCCATGCCGGCACTGTAGCCCTCATACAGGGCGTTATCCCGCTTGGTGCTGAAGTGTGTCTGGATACAGCGTTCGCGGACTTCCTCGCTCATGCCGATGCCGTTATCCTGAACTTCAAGGATAACGTGCTCTCCATCGCGCCGGCCGCGTAGGACGACTTGACCTTTCCACGATGCCGCCTCGATCAACGCCTGCTTTCTTCGTGCGGGATCGCTGATGCTTCGGGCCGTCTCGCGAACGTGATTGCGCATCTCGAACGACGCATCGCGTGCGTTGAACAACAGATTCTCGATGGCCTGCTGGAGATGCGAAAGATCTCCTCGAATCGGCAGCGGTTCCGGAGCCGTTTCCGCGCGAACCACCAGTTTCCATTTGTCCGCGGCCATTTCCGACCAGGTTTGTTCCGTCTCGCGTAATACGTCGTTCAGGTCGATCTGGGTCATTTCCGCCCGGCTGGGATCGCGGCGGACGGTCCGCAAGATTTGCTGCAACCGCTCCGTCACTGTGCCGAGTGTCGAACGCACCTCTTCGAGCATGGTCGCCTGCTCACCTTCCGCGTCGCTTGATTGCAGGCAGCGTGAAAGGAGATCATTCGGCCGGACCAGCAGGTTCTTGATGTTGTGGGCATACGAACCAGCCATAATGCCGATACTGGCGTAAAGCTGGGATTTCATCTCCAGATTCGTCTTCTCCGCCTCGGCGGCACGGCTCTCCTGACGGGCCGCTTCGAGCCGCTGTTCAAGGAGGTGGCGTACCAGGTCGTCCTTGGCCCTTTCCGCATCCTGAGCGCGCAGTTGCTCGGCAAGGCGAAGATTTTCCGTGTGTTCAAGGGCCTGGTTCGCTTCGAGTTCCGTGAGTTCCCGCCGGCGTTCGCGGCGTAAGAAAAAATAGATCCAGATGATCGCCAAAAGGCTTCCGCCCAGAGCGACGCCGCCGACCGCCCAGACCCATTGCTGGCGCTCCGCTTCTTCTTGCTGAGCCTTGTGAAAGGCATGCATGCGGTAGTCGCACGTCACCACCACACGCGTGCCGTCTTTGGCGCGATAATCGAGAAGTGGCTCTGAACGTACTTGCGAGCCTTGCTGTGTCCGCGCCGGACGATCCGGAGATTGCCATTCCAGGGCCGCGATGTCGCGGCGATCGGGAAACGAGATCCGAACCGAATAGAGATCGAGAAACAAGGGCGTGCCGCTGCGGAACATCATCAGCGGTTCCATCATGGCATCGAGTTGGTCCTCGATTTCCTCCGTGCGCTCCGCACTGGGTTCCTGGAGATAATCGTCAACGAGTTCCGTGAGATTCTTGCGATTGGGCCGGCGTTCCTCGACCCATTCACGCAAGGCGGCACGGTCGTACTTTTCGCTGAAACGCGAGCGATCGTAGAGCAAGAACGCCGCCCCGGCGACGACCCCGCCCCAAAGGATCAGCGCCGGGATGATGGCCCGCGCGTAACGCCAGAAGGCGGGTGCAGGTGTTCGAGAGTTGACAGGCAAATCCGCCATGAAGGGACGCTCCGGTTCAAGGGGGATCGCCGGCCAACCGCCGAGCTTTTCGCGAGGGATAGGGTGCTTGCAACGGTTGCGTTTCCTTGACCCGCTTCCAGTCGCCGCCAAGCGTTCGAGTCCAAACCTCAAGATCCGCGCGTGGATTGATACGGCCCATTTCTCCAATATCCGGTTTCAGATAGACGACGTACTCCGAGCCTTCGCGGCGGTTGCCGTCCTCGTCGAAAGAGATGAGCGTTTGGGAACGGATGTTCCGTTGCAGCCTATCGGCATCGCGGACCAGGTCGCCATCGTCGGGCCGGACGGCCGCCAGTACCACGCGCATCAATTCCGTGTAGAGCAAGACATCGTCCGTCCCCGCGGGTGCCCGTAATTGATCGTCCCAGTCGATCGGGTTTTGGTGCGCGAAGAAGACGAGTGGAATCGACAAATCACGCATATTCCAAAGCAAGGCCCCGTCGCGATATACATCGTTGATGCTGATGGCATCTCCGTTGATGGCCACGAGGTTTCGGCCAATCAGCGGCGATTCTCCCGTCAATGCGCGAAGGAATCGGCGTGCCGGTGCCGTCGAGGTCGGCAAAATGAGCAGCGATCGTTGGCTCGGCAGCGTGGGAGCCTCGGCCAGAATGTACATCGCGTACTCGGCTTCGGCGCGGTTCGCTCGATCGAACAGCCCGACGCTGTATGGAGGATGGCTGATGAACGGCTGCTCGAAGCGGCCGGCCGTCTTGGTCTTCACCGCCTGGCGAAATTTCTCCGACAGGTCGATCGAGTAAGGATCGTCTTTCCATTCGACCGGAAAAATCACGGGTGGATCGTCGTTCTTCTGCTTTGACGGAGCGCCGCTGGGACGAAGCTCCGGCTTGTGCCAGACAAAATCGACAACGGCTCGAGCCATCTGCTCGTTCGTGAAGCAGAATCGAAACGACCGTTCGGGATAAATCTGAGTGAGCTTGGCACGCTCGCTCCCCTCGCCAACTTCGTTGGCCGTGGCCGTGGTGATGAGGAATAGGGGCCGAGGGCCGCGCCATTGCCTGCGTGCGTTGAGATCGCTGGCCAGATCGCGGGCCCGATCGCTCGAACCGCCGCCAATAATCGCGAGCGGCGGCGGATTTCGCTCGGCCAGGGCGTCGATCCATTGACGCGAATTCATTTCACTCGTTTGCTTGTACCAGCGAATTCGCATTTTCCCCGGGCGATTCTTCCACGAGATCACGACCTCGGGAATCCCGGTCGTCTGTTCGAGAAATGCCCGGGAATCATCAATCGAAAGGTCCGAGTTCGCGCGAGCGGCCCGGTTGATGCCGATGACGAAACGTTCCCAGGCCGCGTACGCGGTTGTCGTGTTGAACCAGGCGATCTCAATATCGCCATCGGGAACCGATAATACGCGGCCGGCCGGCCGTGCGACGAGCCGATCGCGGAAGGCAAATACAACGACGCCACCCAAGGCCGACAAGATTAAGAAGAGGAAGAGAATTCGCTTCCGCATCGGACGTCATCTCCCTCGTAATTCGTGAATTGGCGAGCCGGCTCCCGTCAAGGGCCGGAGGAATTTTGCCAAGCCAATCGGACATTATAGAACTAGGATGAGCGGAGCACGGAATTCCGACAACGGCAACTCTCGGCCGCTGCAAATACGAACATTCAATACCCAGGAAGGCATCATGCCCCCCTTGACCATCATCATTTTCGGCGCGTCGGGCGATTTGACGTCGCGGAAACTGATCCCGGCTTTGTTTCACCTTGACATGGCGGGGCTCTTGCCGGACGACGCCAACATTGTCGGCGTGGCTCGCCGTCCGTTCTCGAACGATGCCTTCCGCAGTTCCGTCGAGCCGATGACCCGCGAGGCCATGCTCTCGATGGGCGAAAGCTGGTTCCCCGGTGCCTGGAACCGATTCGCCAAGCGGTTGTTCTACGTCGCCGGCGATGCCACCACCACGGAAGGGCTGCAACATCTCACCGAATTCCTCCAGAAACGAGAAGGGACGACTGGCGGACAACGACTCTATTACCTCTCCGTTTCGCCGGACCTTTATCCTCAAATCGCCGCTCGCTTCGGCGAGGCCGGCTATGAAAAAGAAATCGGCGGGTTCCGCCGCGTGGTCATCGAGAAGCCGTTCGGCCACAATCTCGAAACGGGCCGCGCGGTGAACAAGAGCCTGCATGCGTGCTTCCGCGAGGATCAGATCTATCGCATCGATCATTATCTCGGCAAGGAGACGGTGCAGAATATCTTGATTTTCCGCTTCGCGAACACGATGTTTGAGCCGCTCTGGAACCATCAATACATCGATCACGTACAGATCACCGCGGCGGAGAAAGTGCCGGTCGGCAAACGCGGCGGCTATTACAACGATAGCGGCGTCCTCCGCGACATGTTCCAGAGCCATCTTCTTCAAGTCGTCACCATGGTGGCGATGGAGAACCCCGGCCGTTACACCGCCGACCGGCTTCGTAACGAGAAAATCAAAGTCCTCGAAGCGATGAAGATCTCAAAGGTCGAGGATGCCTTCAACAACATTGCCGTTGGCCAATACGACGGCTACCGCAACGAGGAAGGCGTGCCGAAGGATTCGAAAACGCCCACCTACGCGGCCATCCGGCTCGAAATCGACAACGGCCGCTGGAGTAACGTGCCGTTCTATGTGCGGTCGGGTAAATCGATGCGTTCCCGGTATAGCGAAGTGTCCATTCAGTTTCGTTGTCCGCCGCACATGCTGATTCCGATGCCGCCGGGAGAGACGCTCGAGTGTAATCATTTGTCACTCATCCTTCAGCCGAATGAGGGGATCCGGCTGAATTTCCAGACGAAGGTCCCCGAAGTTGACGGCACACGCCTGCAAGCCCGCGATCTGGCGTTCGATTACCGCGACGCATTTACCGAACGCGCCCTTCCGGAAGCCTACGAACGCCTACTGCTCGATGCGATCATGGGTGAAGCAACCCTGTTCATGCGCAACGACGAAATTGAACAAGCCTGGGAAATCATGGATCCGCTCATCGCGGCCACCGAAGCCGCCAACGCCCCGCAACCGGAAGTTTACGCTCCCGGCAGCGACGGCCCCAAGTGCGCGGATGCCCTCCTCGCCAAGGAGGGGAGAAAGTGGCAGAAGATTCGGTAGTTCAACAATTTTCTCTTTCGCGTTTCTTTCGTGATACGGAGTTCTGAATGTCGACGAGTCTTACCATCCCTAAAGGGGGAGCCCTGGATTTTCTTTCGCTGGGCGCACTAATTCACCGACTTGACCCGGGGATTATCCCGTTCCGCAAGGCGTCGGAGTGCAAGATCCACGTTAGCGGCGGCGAGTTCAACGTCGCCGCCAACCTGGCGGATTGCTTCCGCCTGAATACGGGAATCGCCTCGGCCATGGTCGATTACCCGATCGGCGATCTCATTGCCGAGCGGGTGCGTGGGATGGGCGTGAAGCCTTTCTACAAGCACTTCGCCCACGACGGCGTGACCGGCCCGAACATGGCCACCGTATACAGCGACCAGGGTCTGGGCGTCCGTGCCCCCATCGTCTTCTACAATCGCTGCAACGAAGCCGCCGCCCGTCTCAAGCCGGGCGACTTCGACTGGAAGACGATCTTCGCGAACGGCGTTCGCTGGTTCCACAGCGGCGGCATTTTCGCGGCCCTGTCGCCCACGACTCCCGAAATCATCATCGAGGGGATGAAGGCGGCCAAGGCGGCCGGCGCGGTCACGTCGTTCGACTTGAACTTCCGCGAAAAGCTCTGGAAAATTTTTGGCGGTCTGGAGCATGCCCAGGAAACCCTGCGGCGGATCGTCGCCCATGTCGATGTGCTGGTCGGAAATGAAGAGGATCTGCAAAAAGGCCTCGGCATCCCCGGCCCCGAGGTGACTTCGAAGTCGAAGCTCGATCCCAGCACGTTCTTCGGCATGATGGATCAGGTCGTCAAAATGCAACCGCAGGTCAAGGTGGTGGCGACCACGCTCCGGGAAGTGCATTCCACGAACCGGCATAGCTGGGGCGCGGTGGCCTGGATGTCCGGCAAGACTTACATCTCGCCGACCTGCGAACTCGACGTCCACGACCGCATTGGCGGCGGCGACGGCTTCGCGTCCGGCTTCTTCTACGGCCTGCTCTCGGGGGAAACGCCCGAGGAGGCGGTCAAGATCGGCTTCGCCCACGGTGCCTTGATCACCACGTTCCCTGGCGATACCACGATGGCGACGGTCGAACAGGTGAAAGCGTTTGCCAAAGGCGGATCGGCGCGAATTCAACGCTGATCTTTTACGCGAGCCGGCTCGCCAAATCATTTTCTTGTCCGCTTCCCTACATGAATTCGAATTAGCTTTCAGACGCTAATTTCAAAACGATTCGTAGTGGAGTTTTCGCCATGGTTCGCGCGACAGGTGCCGGGAAAGTGCAAGAACTACCTCGCCAAGGTTTCGCCCGCATTCTTCGCAAGGGTTTGCTCTTCAATTTCGACATTGAAGGCGATGCCATCAAGAACGAGCATAAGCAGTGGCTGACAGCCAATGTCGTTCCTCTTCTCACGAATTCCAACCTGACTATCCGGCTTCGCGGCATGGCCAGCCGCTCCGGCTCGGATGCCTTCAACAAGGCCTTATCGGAACGCCGACTCGCGTCGGTTCGCCAGTTTTTGATCGGGAAGGGTGGAAAATCCGGCCAATTTCAGACCGTGGCGACCGGCGAAGACGATGCCGCCGCCGCCGGCGCGGCGAATGGTACCGAGGACGAGAAGTTTCGAGGCGTCGTCGTTACCGTTGTGGGCGCTCCGCGCACCGCCAAAGTCAAATTTGAACAGGTCTTTCCATCGGATAAGGAAAATGGCTTCGACACGACGGTCACACCCAACTGGTTGATGGTTCCTCATGAGGGCTTCGGTCGGGAGATTCGCGTCGTCAATGGGATGGGGTTGCGTGTCGTTAGCCGTAATCCGGCGATTGCGGTGCCGCTGACATTCATCAAATCGCTGCCGCTGACAACCCTCGAGTCCGACGACGAAGTGATTCGGGTTCGAAATCACCTTCCTGGTACGACCTTCTTCGACGTGGTGGAAGCCGATGGCTCCGTGCTGGTTTCGCTCGAAGTCGCCGTTTTGCCGAAGCTACAAGTCAAGTCGGCCTTTCACTACGTGCAACACTCGACGGTCGGAACCCTCACCCGGAACCTGGGCGACGAAAAAAAGATCGTCGAGGATATGAACAAAATCTATTTGGCTCAGGCGAATATCGAATTCGTGATCTCGCTGGCGCGGAATCTGCCTCTCACCGACGCCTTCGGTAGCGAAATCAATGAATCGACGGTGATGGTCAATGGTAAGACGGAATGGGAGCAGTTGACGAAAAACCGCCAGGCCGGTGCCCGGTTTAACGTCTTCTTCGTGCGAGAACTCGAGCAAGGGGCCGAGGGGCTGGGACAAGACACCGCAGACGCCCTGGCGACCATTGGCGGTGTCGATTGCGTTTTCGAAGATGACGCGGGGAACGATATGGGTGAGACGGTTGCCCACGAGGCCGGGCATTCACTGGGATGCCGCCATAACTCGCCGATCACCTCGACCCAGGACATGCTCATGTGGGACACGACGGATCAACGCGGGCGATTTATTCCCAAAGTTCATGCGGAATTGATGCGGCAGAAGGTGTGATAACGAAACCGGCGAGCCAGGTTGCGTAAGCACCTGGAGGACTTGCTTGTCTAGTCCTCCAGGTGCTTACGCAACCTGGCTCGCCAAACCGCTACCGCTGGGGCGGAGCCACATCGCGAATCAGCGCACCGCTATCCTCGCTTAATACCAACACCGCAAACCGTTCGATCGCCTGGCGTTCCGGCGTGTTGACCGAAACGTAGTCGAAGCGGCCGCGGAGATCGGTGTAGCCGTCCTTGTGGAACTTCACCGAACCGTCAGCGAGCTTGGCGTAAACTTTCACGTAGACTTTCTGCAACGGCTTGGCCTGGTCGCTGACCACGCGGACCTGGCCGTAATTCTCGGTGAACTTCACTTCCATGGCGTTGGCATAGTAGGCTGCCGAGTGCGTCTTGCCCGCGGCCACCACTTCTACCAGCACGTTCCGCTTGACCAGATCGTCCGGCAGCGGGATGGCCATCTTGGTCTGACCGTTCGGCAGCTTGATTTCTCGCGTGAAGTTCGGCCGGATCGACGCGAACTGGCTGCCGGATTGTTGCACGAACGGATTACGGCTGAACAGAAGCTCGACGTCCATCAGGTAATAGTTCACCTTCACGGTGTCGAGATTCTGCCAGGTCAATTGAATCGCCTTGTTATCCAGCGTGAACTCGAAGCCCGGTTCGGTCGCGGCCAGGACTTCCTGCTGCTGGGCCCGATCGAGCGGATCGACAACCTTGGCGACCTTGCCCTCGATCTCGTCGAGTTGAGCGAGAATCGACGCGAAGGTATTCTTCCAGCGATCGACCGGATAGTTCACATACTTGGCGACGATCGAGCGGGCCTTCTTCGGGTCGTCGTTGAACATTTCCAGATAGGCGGCACAGTAATCGTACTGCATCTTGGTCGCGATCTTGGCCGGGTTCACCAGGCCGAACATGTTCTCGGCCTCGGTGATGCGATCCTGGAGCAAGAGGTAGTACGTCACCGCCAGGCAATCGGCGTCATCCAGTTGCTTCCGATATGAGAGCGTCGTCATCAACTTGTGGTACTGGTTGTTGAACGTGTCGTTGACGATCTGCCGTTTGCGGCCGAGCGAATGGGCGCGAGCGTTGACCAACGGCTTGTACTCCAGGTGCTCGTACTGATGGCGAGCGACCGGATCGATCTTCAAGAGAATCGATTCGAGCGGTCCACCGCACTCGGCGACCAGTTGGTCCGAGTGGAGCAGGAACTGGCTGGCGGTGTTGACATCGCCATGTTGCAGGCCGTACGACCAGAGCGTCGGCTGGAAGAGATGCCGTTCGTTGAGGAGCTTGGTCACCACTTCGAAGAAGGGGCGATCCTTCATGCGGAAGGCGATCTTTTCCAGATTCAGGGCCCGGACGTTTTCGCGATTGAGGAACGCGAGGACGTCCTCGTCGGTGCCGTTCTGCGAGACGAAGTCCCACGAAGTGGTGTCGAGCTTGGTCGGCTTCTCGACGACTTCGAACGTGAACGCCGGGGCGGCGGTGATGAACTGCTCGTTCTTCGCCACTTGCACCGGGAAGTGGCCGTACTTGCCTGCCTTCGGGAAGTAGAAGAGATAATCGACCGTCTGCGTGCGATACGGTTCGAGATCGAGCAGCACACTACGCGTGAACTGGCCGTTGGCGACCGGGATGGCTCCCACCGGCAGTTGCACGAGGACCGTCAGCTTCTGCCGTGACGAGGTCGGATTGGTGACCACGACCTGGCAGCCATAGACGGTGTGGACGACGAACTCCGCGGTCACAAACTTATCGTACTTTTCGCCATTTTCTTCGCGGAAGCGGTCGCCGTTGCGATAGAAGTTCTGGCTGATCAAAATCGGGATCTGCCCGTTCTTGCCGTCGGCGGGGCGAACCTCTTCATGGAAGGCGATCATCGGGCTACCGGCCGTGAGCATCATGCGGCTGCCGTCAAACTTCACATCGTGCTTGCCGGCCTCGAAGGGGAGATCGATAACCGAGAGGGCGAACATCATCTCCGTGAAATTGCGCGAGGCGTCGGCCAGGTTCAGCGACAGGAATGGCGAATTGCGATCGTGTCGGGCGTAGTCGTACCAGAAGTCACCGGCCGGAATGAGGCCGGCAACCTGCAGTTGGATGACCTTCTTGTAGTAATTGTTCTCCGCCCACTCCTGGGTCGGGTCGAGTTTGCGGAACAGTTGGCGGACCGCCTTGCGCTTCTCGATGGCGTCGTCGAAGTACTTCTCATCGGCGAGCACCTTGTTGAGCATCTCGCCTTCTTTACTGTCCGTATCGCTCTTGTCCTTGTCGCCGCTTTCGGTGGTCTTGCCGCTTTTCTTCGCGTTTTCCCTGCCGGGCCTGGGTGGGGATTTCGCCGACGGGCCGCCCATTCCAGCCGTCGGGACGGCCATGTCCGCGTTTGGCTTGCTTTCCGCACGGGGATCCGGTGCCTCGCCTGGAACCCTGTCTCTTCTTGCTTCTTCCAGCCGCTTGGTCTGCTCTTCGCGAATCAGGCCGACGGTCGCGTCGTCACTCTTGAGGCCGCCGGAATCGACGCCGACGTTGAAGAGGAACAATTGCCGATCGAGATTCGGCGGCAGCAGGCGCAAGAGATCGTTCAGGTGCCGGGCGGCCTTGTCTGGTTCGCCGGCGATCCGCTGGGCCAGGAGCACGCGTTCGACTGAGTTGAGTCGGCCGTATTCCCACGGCTGCATGAAGCGCGTCACTTCGTCGCCGAGCAGCCAGAAGTCGAGGAACGTCTTGTCCTTCTTGTTGCGCAGGTACGGCTTGATGACGTCAGCGAAGAATTGCGGGTCCTTCTTGAAGAGGAAGAAGTGCAACTCGTGACACGCGAACTTCGAGTAAAGGGCGCGTTTCTCTTCCGGCTTCAGTTTCGGCCAGGTGAGGATGAAGTTGAACTCGGCCAGGTTGGGATCCTTCGACAGGGTGGAGTAGAAGGAGTAGACTTTAGGCAGGCTGTCGTACATCTGGAACCGGCTGCCGACGATATCGGCAATCGCGAAGGCCTGTCCCGATCCGACGACCGAAACCTGCTTCTGCTGGGTGAAATGCTTGCTGGGGTCGAGCCCGTTCTTCAATCGCAGATCGACGAATTCAGTCTTCTGTTCAGGGAGGGTGATGCTGCGAACGGTCGTGCTCAGCGGGTCCACGGCGACGATGTGAATCATCGAGTGGCTACCAATTTCCTTGAGCGCCACCTTGATATTGCCATCCCTGTCCGGAATCAAATTCAGCCCGATAGCCGTGGCCTCAGCGAGAAAATCGAGATTGGAGAATTCACCGGCGGCACCGGGTTGCCAGCCGTTGCTCGCATCCTGCTGGGGCTTCGGAGGCGCGAGGGGTGCTGCGGGATTGAAGCCGCCGCCTCGGCCGAACTGGTCGCCGCCGGCGGCGAGCTGCTCGCCCGTCTCGGTCGTGCGCACTGCCCACGGATTGAGCAGAATGCTGGGCCGATCGAGCATGTTGCCGGGATGTTTTTTCTGCCCACGGCGATCGAGGACGTAGCGATACTCATCGCCGATGTTCCGGCCGGTCAGGTAGACCGACTCGGCATGACCGGGCAGCACGCCGCCCAGTTCGCTATCGCGGACTCGCGCCAGATCGGAGAAGACCGGGAACGCCGGCTGATAACGAGTCGCGAAGACATGAACGCGGGCGTACTTGGTCGCGTCACGCAGATGAATGACGACGGCATCGGCATCGTTCTTGATCGATTGGATATGCAACGGCTTCAGGCCGGGCATCTGCATGTGCCGGGTGGTGCCGAGCACATGGCCGGTCTGAATGACGCCATCGACGACACGGATACGAATCCGCTCACCGTTTCTTTTCTGATACAAATCGTAATCGCCGGCGGTCAGGCCGCGGAGTTCGAGTACGCCATCGTGGATCGCCAGGGCATCGAATTTGTCGGCCCGGATATTGCTGCCGAGAACTTCGAACAGTGCGAATTCCTCGTGGCTCGCTTTCTCCTGCGTGCCGAGGTACGGCAAGGTGATCGCTTCGCCGGGTTGGGCGTGGATCAGTTGACGGAAGGTGTGCCGATCGATCGAAGGCACCCAGGTGTGCGCGGTCCCTTCCGGGCCGGTCGCGGTGACGCTGACGATTTCCAACAAGGCCCCGAGGTTCACGCGGCCCTGGGCGTCCGTCTTCAACGTGGTGTGGACCTGTTCCTTGAAGTCGCGATGCTTGAACGCGAGTTGAATTGGCCGATCGGGCTTGGCTTCGCCGCTGCGGCCGAGGAGTTCGATCGTATAGTTCGCGCCGAATTTGGCGAAGTGGAGATCCTCGATCTTGTCGGTTCGTTCGATCTCGTTGAGGCCGAACGTGCGCGTGGCGACCAGGTCGACCAGCTTACCGCTGGCGAGGTTCCGCACCTTGGCCGTCAAGGTGATGCTGAGCGTGTGCAAGCGGGCGGGCACGCGAATCTCGTGGACCGATTCGCGATCCTCGAACAGTTTGAAGTTCGGCACATCGACGGAAGACGGGATCCCCGAGTGATCGACGGACGTGATCCGCAGGTTCACTTCTTCGAGGAGTTTCAGCGACACGGGGATATTGTTCAAGAAGAGGCCGGGCCGAATGAGAACCGGCGCGACCTTTTGCGTGATCAAGCTCTCCCGATCGACATGAATACCCGCGGCCAGACGGTACTGTTCCGGTTCATGGTTGATGAAATCGAGCGACGCGAAATCGCCGCGGCTGATCACGATCGGCCGCCGACCGGGGGCCGCGGTGAACGGCACGATCACCAGGCCATCCTTGTCGGCCTTGTATTCGATATTGCTCAGCCAGACGGTCGCGTCGGACACGGGCTTATTCTGGTCGTCGATCACGCGGATCGACTGACCCGCCGTGCCGGTCACTACCAGCGGCCGCAACCGGCCCTTGCGGATGAGGGCCCGGCTGCTCTTGCCGCTGCCGATGAAATCGATGACGTAGATGCCCGGTTTGTTCAGCCCGGGGAAATCGAATTTTCGGGCCTGCCGGCTGAGCGGCGGGTCGTCGTACTTGATTGTTCGCTCGCTATTGGCCACCAGGCCGTCGAGATTGATGTCGGTGTCGATTTCCTGCAATCGCGAACGATAGAGCGTGCGCGTGTTGATCTCGTAGACTTTTACCAGCATGGTCGAAACGTTCTTGACGAACAGGTCGAGAACAACTGGTTCATCGGCGGCGAAGTCGGTCTTGTTCGTGAAGGCGAAATCGATGTCGATGCGGTCCTTCAATTGGCGATAGAGTTCCGGCGGCAGTTTCGACGCCCAGGTTTCAGCATCGCCCTGGCCGAGTTCGATCTTCGTCTCCGCGAACAGGTGCCGCAGGTAAACGTCGTCGATCCAGGTCTCGTAGAACTTCGGCGATTCCGCATCGGCGAAGAAGTGCTTCAGGTAACTACGCACGAGCGGTTCATCCATGCCGATCCGCGGCAGCAGAGTCAGTGCCGTGAAGTCGGCATTCAAGTCGGCCGGGTGACGCGTGGACTCGACCCGTTCGTTGAAGGTCCGGGCCATGTACGACTGGAAGCGGGGGAGCTTGATGTAATTGTTGAAGCGATCGAGGTTGTAGATATCCTGGGCGCGATCGAAGGCCAAGCGGTGGAACATGACGTGGGCCTTGAGCGCGTTATGCACGGGGTCGAGCCGATCGACGAACTTCTGCAGGCGTTCGAGATAGGCGAGCGTCAACTTGCGGTCGCGTTTCCAGTCGTCGTCCGCACCGGGTTGCAGTTTGGTGAGGTAAGTTCGGACGAAAGCGTTCTGATTGAGCACGCCCGGCTTCTGCTTGACGAGTTCCTCGAGTTGATCGAGCGTCAGTTGAAAATCGATCGGATGCCCGCCGAACTCGCCGGCATGGGGCGAGTTCAGATCATCGACAATCAATTTCACCAGGTTGGCGATGTCCGGCCGTTGCAACCGCTGAAGCAGAATCCGGCGGCGCTCGTAGGAGAGGGGTTCCGCGGCCAGCCAATCGAGGGCGACGTCTTCGAAATTCTCCAGATGACGATTGGGGGCCAGCGAGTAGGCCTTGAGCCGTTCTCGGGAAATGATCGCCTGATCCAGCGACGTCGGCAGATTCGGCGCGGTACCGACGGTCTCTTTTTGGTGATTGTAGTTCAGGCCGAGACGGCCCTTGAGGTAGTTCAGCGTCTGTTGCGGGTTCTTGTCGTAGGCCAACAGGGCGTGCCGGGTCTGGATTTCGGTCAGCTTCGCCGTCTGCCCGTGCCGTTGGGCCCACGGCGTGATGAGGGCTTCGATCTTGTCGAATTGCTCGTTGTTCAGGAAGTGCAGGCAGTGGAAATAATAGTAGTCTTCCGTTCCCGGGATGAGTTGCTTCAGGCTCTCGGCCCGATCCTTGGCCAAGGCGAAATTCTCGATGTAGCGGATGTCTTGCCCCTGGGAAGTGGAAGTGAGTGCCAAGCCGGCCGCCAGGGTCACCCCTTGCAGCCACCCCATGAACTGTTTCATTGGTTGCCCTCGGAAAGACGTTGCCAATCGACGTGAAGTTCGCGCGAAGCCACGTGGTTCGCGGAAGAAAAAGAAAGTCGTTAGGTATAAGACGTACCAGAGAGGCCGATGGTTTGGCAAGAGTTTTATGTAACGGCGCGAATTTGGCTGGCGAGCCGGCTCCCGTAAAGCGGCCGGAGTAGTAAATACTCCGGCCGCATTACGGGAGCCGGCTCGCCAAAGCTATTCCGGCACCGCAATAAAGGCATCTCCGGCCCGGACGACAATCGGCTTCGGAAGATCAACCCAACCGTTTTCGCCGACAGTTGCGTTGGTCAGAAGGCCCAAGCGTTCACCGGTGAGGGCATCGATCTTGAAAACCGCCACGCGCTGGCCAGAGTCTAGTCCTTCCAAATGAAATCGCGGAATGATGCGATCGTCCGCGAAACGGAAGGTGAAATGCAGTTCGTGGTGGAGGGGGAGCATGGTGATTTCATAATCTTATGGAACGAGCATCGGCTCGTGGCGACAGACCTCTGGTCTGTCGAAAATTACGACAGACCAGAGGTCTGTCGCCACCAGGAGTGAGTGCCCTTCCATAAAATGAGCGAATCCGAAACCTTCACCACCGGCCCGACGACCAGATCCGTGCGTTCAACGAGAGGTAAGATCTTCCCGGTGCCCGACGGCTGGGACCTTCTCCCTCCCGGCGATGCCGGCCTAACCCGTCGCGTTAAAGCCGCCGGCCCCTCGTGGACCGTCCAGGAAAAACGCGGCCGCAAGACATTCTCGCGCGGCGTGTGGGCACCCGCTGAGAATATCGCCGAAGCGCGTGCCGAGATCGAGGCCGAGCGACTGACCCCCGCGTACGCCAAGCGGCTCGAAGCGGATCGCAAGCGGCGGGAGAAGCAGCAACACGAATACGTCGCGGATTTTCAACGGACGGTGCTGGAATATCTCGCGTTCGCCCCGTGCCATGCCGAACTAGGCGAGAAACTGGCGAAGGCGGTGACGGTACACGCCACGCCGGTCGGCAGCGGCACCGTGGCCCGGACCAAGCGCATCCCGGTTGAACAACGGGCCGAGGCCGCGGTCATCGCCTGGATGCGGCATCAAACGACCGGATATGACTTCATGAAGATCGCACGAATCAAAGGCAAGCGACGCGAGGTGCGGCGGATGCTGGCCCAACGCTCGAAGGAGCTTCTAGAAGGATACCGGTCGGGGAAGATCATGGACACTGCCGTCTGTCCATTGGCGATCGCGCTGCATTCGTAGCACATCTTCATAAATCAACGAGAGGAGGACTTTCGCGTGCGTGTGGCTCATTTCGATTGCTTTAGCGGCATCAGCGGCGACATGACGCTGGCCGCGTTGATCGATGCCGGGGTCGATGTCGAGGCCATCCGGGCCGGGCTCGATTCGCTCGGCTTGCCCATCACGCTCGTGGCCGAGAAAATCAAACGCAACGGCTTCGTGGCCACGCAAGTGACGATCGAGGCCCCCGATCAGGAGAAGCACCGCTACCTCCCGGACGTCGAAGCGATCATCGCGAAAGGCAAGATTTCCCCGAAGCAGAAGGAACTGGCCCTCGCGATCTTCCTCCGGCTCGCGGTGGCCGAGGCGGCCGTGCATGGGCAACCGCTCGAAAAGGTGCATTTCCACGAAGTGGGGGCCCTCGACAGCATCGCCGACATCGTCGGGTCGGCCATCGGCCTCGATCTACTCGGCGTCGAACGTTTCACGTCGCGGTCGGTGCCGCCGGGCAGCGGATCGGTGAAGTGCGACCACGGCATCATGCCGATCCCCACGCCCGCCACCGCGGAACTGCTGAAAGGCGTGCCATTGGCAAGTGCCCCGATCAAGGGGGAACTCGTCACCCCGACCGGTGCAGCGATTTTGACGACGCTCGTCTCCGAGTGGACCGACCAACCCGCGATGACGATCGAGCACATCGGCTGCGGCGCGGGCCAGCGCGATTACTGGGAACAACCAAACATCCTGCGGCTTTTAGTCGGCCAGACCGCGAGCGTCTCCACGGAGCGTGATACTGTCTGGGTCCTCGAAACCAATCTCGACGACGTCTCCCCCGAGATCATCGGCTACTGTTTTGAGGAACTCTTCGCCGCGGGGGCACTCGATGTCTACACGATCCCCATCCAGATGAAAAAGAACCGCCCCGGCGTGCTGCTGAGCGCCATCGCCAGCGAAGCGACCATTCCGGCCCTGGAAACGATCCTCTTCCGCGAGACGTCCACGTTCGGCATCCGCCGTTACCCTGCCACCCGGAGCAAACTGCAACGCGAGGCCGTGACGGTGCAAACACCGTGGGGGCCGGTGAAGGCGAAGAAAGGTTGGCGCGAAGGATTGACGGTGATTACGCCGGAGTTTGAGGATTGTGCACGGGTGGCGAAGGAGCATCAGATTGCATTGCGAGACGTGTACCGGCTGGTGCAGGCGGAGAAATGACGTTCAGTTTCAATCAACTTCGCCTACGCTTTCGGCATCATTCTCCAGTAGCGTGATTTCATTCTCCAGGATGCCAGGCTGAAGATCCGAATAATCTCCCCTCGATATCTCGATCAAGTAGTCTATGTGTCCATCGCCGTCAACGGTAATGGCAGAGATCGTTCCCGTTCCCCTGCAATGTTGCAGCACTGAATCGAAGCGGACGCGGTCCCCAAACGTGAAGCGTGTCCGAATGGTTAGCGTGTGCATCGCCGATCACCGCACTTCCAGCGAGTATTCCGGCAAGTTGCTTGACGTGACAGTCTGCACCAATCTGAACTGCCTGCAAAACACGCTCGACTTCATCCAGCCATCTTGCTTGCGCACCGCTTGAAAGGCTTTCGACGTCCGTCGCAGAATGTCGAACTGGAGCAACCCGCGCCGGGCGTCGACGAGCCAGTACTCTTTCACCCCGGCGGCCCAGTACGCTTGGCGCAAGACGACTTTGTCTTTGCGGACGGAGCTTCGGCTGACGATTTCAAGCACCATATCCGGCGAGCCTTGCAGCACCGTGAAGCGATCCGGACTTTCCGCGACGAACTGGACCGAACCGTTCTGAACGCTCTCATGCGAGACGAAAAGCCCGTCGGGCTCGCCAGAGATGTCCGCTTCCGGGTTGCTGATCAAGACCCCATCGGTGAATAGCAGCCCGGTCTTGGCCGCTTTGACGAGTGACCCCAACACGATCGCGAATTCCGTTTTCAGAAGCGCGTGCGAGAAAATCTCCTCCATGTCGTAATCCACCCATACCTGGCCTTGGAGCCACCAGTAGTGCCCGATTTCCGGAGATTCGTCGGAGTGCATCCAGTCCAGGTAACTACGAAGGTCCTTCACCGAATCGGGGAGGGTGCATTCGCGTTCATCGATTGCGACAGTGATCATTGAGGGGCCTCAACTCTGAGTTTTCCAGTTCTTCAAGAACTTCAAGAGTTCTGGCGTCGTCATGTTTTTTCTCGGCATTTTCCGGAAGCGTTCAAGGTCCTCAGCACTCAGGGGAGGAGGCACTACGACGAGTGCCATCGGCTTAAGAGATCCGATTGGATTCCCTTTTTCATCCAAGATCAAGGTTTCTTCGATTACCGAAGTGAGCACAGCGAGAACCTCCGGAGTCACTTTCAATACTGCCATGATGTTCTCCTATCGATATATGCAGCTTTTATCCGACTTATTGACCTCGGACCTCTTGCTCAACCTGCCACCAAAGCGCGACCTCAAATTCGACATGCCAACTGCCATCAATCTCGAAATTCTCGATCGGTATAGACTGATCGCCGAAAGTTAGTCCCATGGCGTTGATTTTCTGCAATGCCTCGATCCAGACTTGAAATGCGGCTAGATATTCATCCGGCACCGATTCATCGACAAGTCGGTACGCATTCACTGCGTGTTCGAAGTCTTGGCGGAAAATTCCGATTTCCCGTCCCTGCTCGAATTCTCCGCAAACGCGAGCGCCAATATTCGAGATGATTACGGACCCGACCACGGATGAGCCGCATTGAATCTCAACACTCGAACCAACATCCACGTTCACCATGAGCGTCTTCCGGTGCCAATTTGACTTATATAGATGCTACCACGCCCTCTTCCAAACCGGAACCCAAAACCCCCGAACTCGCCACGCCCGCCGCCTGTCCGTAAAGTGAGTACAACGCGATAGATGTGCGTGATTTTAGATACCAGGATTAACCATGCCGACTTCCAGTGAAATCCGTCAGCAGTTCATCGACTTCTTCGTTCAGAAGCACGGGCATACGTTCGTGCCGTCGTCGCCGGTCGTGCCGCACGAGGACCCGACGCTGTTGTTCGCCAACGCCGGGATGAACCAGTTCAAGGACGTCTTCCTCGGCACGGGCACGCGGCCGTACAAGCGGGCGGTCAACACGCAGAAGTGCATCCGGGCGGGTGGGAAGCACAACGATCTCGACGACGTCGGCAAGGACACCTACCACCACACGTTCTTCGAGATGCTCGGCAACTGGTCGTTCGGCGATTACTTCAAGAAGGAAGCGATCTCCTGGGCCTGGGAACTGCTCACGGAGGTCTGGAAACTCGATAAGACGCGGCTACACGTGACCGTCTTCGAAGGCGATCCCGAGAACAACGTGCCGCGCGACGACGAGGCGGCCGAGTGCTGGAAGGCCGTCGGCGTACCGCCGGAGCGGATCCACTTGGGCAACAAGAAAGACAACTTCTGGGAAATGGGCGAGACCGGCCCGTGCGGGCCTTGCACGGAGATTCATTACGACGGCACTCCCGATAAATCGGGGGCGAAGTTGGTGAATCAGAGTTCGGATCAGGTGATCGAGATCTGGAACAACGTCTTCATCCAGTTCAACCGCAACGCGGATAAGAGCCTGACGCCGTTGCCCGCCAAGCACGTCGATACCGGCATGGGTTTCGAACGCGTCACCAAGATCCTGCAAGGCAAGAACAGCAACTACGACACGGACGTCTTCACGCCGATCTTCGATGCGATTCAGAAGGTGACGAAAGCGCCGCCGTACACCGGAAAACTCGACGATCTGAAAGACACCGCGTATCGCGTGATCGGCGACCATATTCGGACGTTGACGTTCTCGCTCACGGACGGCGGAATGCCTGATCGTGTTGGCCGTGGCTACGTCATTCGTTCGGTGCTTCGCAGGGCCGAGCGATACGGCTGGCAGGTGCTTGGCACCAAAGAGCCGTTCCTTCACAACCTCGTCGCAGCGGTGGTGACCAACTTCGGTGACGCGTTCCCCGAATTGAAGCGGGATCCTCAGAAAGTGCGAAGTACCATCTACGAAGAAGAGGTGAGCTTCCTGCGTACGCTAGATCGTGGCATCAAGCTTTTCTCCGAGGCTGCTCAAGAAGCCCGTCGTTTAGGTCACAACACGATTTCGGGAAAAGCGGCGTTCACACTGCATACAGAGCAGGGACTCTATATCGATATTACCCAGCAGATGGCAATCGAAGCTGATCTCAAGCTGGATCGCGCAGAATACGACCGCTTATTTAAGCAATTTCAGACAGACACCGGTGGGGGAGAGAGACCGACCATCTCAGCCATTAAGGGCGAACTGCCGCCGACCGACGACTCTCCCAAGTACGACGCCCCGATCATCGATGCCAAGGTCCTCGGCTGGGTCGCGAACAACGAGGTGTTTCGCTCGGGTAAAGTGCCGGCCGGCGAACCGGTCGCGATTCTGCTTGACCGCACGAGTTTCTACGCGGAACAGGGTGGGCAGGTGGGTGATACCGGTCATCTCGATAACAAGTCGGCACCGGGACTCGAATTTCGCGTGGAGGATACGCAGCGGTTGGGCGACACGGTACTCCATGTCGGAACGCTGGTGGCGGGGGAAATCAAGGTCGGCGATATCGTCACTGCGGTGCAGAACACCGTCCGCCGGGTCGCGACCATGCGCAACCACACCGCCACGCATTTGCTGAACCACGCCCTGCGGCAAGTTCTCGGCGGCGACATCGACCAGAAGGGTTCGCTCGTCGACGACGAGAAGACCCGCTTCGATTTCTCGCACGACAAGCCGTTGCAGCCGGAGGAACTGCGGCAGATCGAGGAACTCGTCAACATCCAGATCATCCGCGACCAACCGGTGACATCGGTGACGATGCCGCTCGCCCAGGCGAAGAAGATCCAGGGCCTGCGAGCGGTCTTCGGCGAGAAATATCCCGATCCTGTCCGTGTTGTGATGATCGGTGCCGAGAGCCCCGACCACGCGACGCTCGATAACTCCGTCGAGTTCTGCGGCGGCACGCACATGCCGCGCAGCGGGACGATCGGCTACTTCAAGATCCTCAGCCAAGAAGGCGTTTCCAAGGGCGTCCGTCGGGTGACCGCGACCACCGGCCGGCAATCGCTGAACGTTTTGCAGAAGATGACCAGCGTGGTCGACACGCTCTCCTCCAAGCTCAACTGCCGGGCCGAGGAAGTACCCGCCCGCGTCGATGCTTTGCAGGAAGAGATCAAGAAACTCCAGAAGCAGATTCAAAAGGGCGCGGCCGGCGACCTGAATAGCGCCGGCGACAAGCTATTTGACGCGGCCACGGTCATCGGCTCCAGCAAACTACTGGTGGGCGAGGTGCCCGGTGCCCCCGTCGATCAAATGCGGGCCCAGGTCGATCGTCTGCGTCAAAAGGCGGGAAGCTCATTGATCGTCCTCGGCTGGAAGAACGACGACGGCACTGGCGGCTTCGTGGTCGGCGTGACCGATGACCTGATCAAGAAGGGAATCAAGGCCGGCGACATCATCAAGCCCGTGGCCGAGATCGGCGGCGGCAAAGGCGGCGGGCCTCCAAATCTCGCGAATGCGGGGTGCAAGGATGTTGCGAAACTGGGGCCGGCGCTCGATAAGGCGATGGAGTTGGGGAAGGCGGCGCTGAGTAAATGAGGCGAGATCCCGGAGGCTCGCAAAGCCTCGCCTCCGGGCTTGGTTGAAAATCCCTCAAGCCCAGAGGTGAGGCTTTGCGAACCTCTGGGATCCACTAAAAATATGACCCCCGATCTCAACCTCGAAGCCGATCCGCGATTCCCATCGGGAAAATGGGTCGGCTTCTTCACGGATCGGCGGATGCCCGGCAAGCATGCGATGGATTTGTATTTGAGTTTCGCTCAGGGAATCATGACCGGCTCCGGGCGCGATCGTGTGGGCTCTTTCGCCATCCACGGCAGTTATCAGACCGGCGATGGACTATGCCTTTGGGTGAAGCAATATCTCGGCCAGCACGCGGTCAGTTATCGCGGCTTCAACGAAGGCAAAGGAATCTGGGGCACCTGGACGCTGACCGATCAAGGGCAGACGTTCACGGGCGGCTTTCACATCTGGCCCGATGGCATGCCGGATCCAACGCAGCCGGTGTTACGAGAAGAGGTGGATCTGCCTTCGGAGGTTGAACAAGAAGAATTGGTGCCGATGGGGGTTTGATCGCAATTCTAAATCTTCGTAGGACGGCCTTCCTTGGCCGTCTTCGCGGATACCAAAAACAAATAGGACGGCCAAGGAAGGCCGTCCTACGAAGAATGTCACTTCGCAGATTTCACTCAACCCCAATACTCACCTTCACGCGTTGTCCCATGCGAAGCGGCGGTGTCGTGGTTTCGACTGGTATGGCGCTAATAATGCATTCGAGAACGCGCGTGTCATTCAGCATCAGTCCTTCGGAAATCATGGAGCCCGTTCGTTTCGGCAAGAAGCCATCCGCCACACGGAGGACTTTGCCTTTCCACTTGATGTTGGGATTGCTTTCGTCCTGGATCGCGGCTTCTTGATCCTTGCTGACGCGAGAAGCGAACTCCTGATCGACCTCGGCTCGGACAATCAAAGCTCCTTCCGCCTGGAAGAGAAACGCCGGCTGTCGGGTTTGGGCACCGAAGGTCAATCCCTCGGCCACGAAACTTCGGACAATCCTGCCCTTGGTCGGAGCGTAAAGGACCATCAACTTCTGGCCGTAGATTGCTTTGTTGAGCGTCGCTCTTTGCTTGGCAACCGCTCCGTCAGCTTCTTGCAGAGCGCCTTTCGCTTCATCGAGCTTGCTGGTCGGCGAGACCGCTTTCATCCCCGCCAGTTTAATCTGTTCCGCTTCGAGAGCCTTCTCGGCCGCTTTGAGTTTCGTCTCTGCCTCGCGAATCTTCGGGTCGCCTAGACCACCCACGGCGCCAGCTTTTCGCTTCGCTTCATCCAATTCGGTCTTGGCGGCATCCAGTTCGAATTGCTTGCCTTTCAATGTCGATTCCAACACCAGGATCGCGCTCTTATGAGCTTTATTTGTCTGCTCGTCGTAGTGTTCGGCAGCCTTGACGACCGCGCCGGCTCGCTTCTGGGCTCCGATCGCCTGGGCCAATCCCGCTTCCGCTTCCTTCACCGTCAAATCGGCCAATTCCGGGTCGAAAGTGACGAGGGGCATGCCTTTTTCAACCGTCTGCCCTTCAAATGCATGGACTTCGATGACCTTGCACGGTTGAGGGAACGTCTCGGGGAACAACGGCAGCAAGCCGCTGTCGGTGTCGCCGTTGCCGAAAAAGACCACGCCTTTGGAACCCGCTTTGACGGGCGTGATGATCTTCTGGGTTTCCTTCCCGGTGGTCTTGCCGTCGTCGCCGGACATTCGGGCAGCACCCAAAAAGGTGACGGCGACGATCGATACGCCAACGATGCTGGCGATGGCGATTACACGGTTGCTTCTCATGATTGGTCTCTCCAGGCGTCGGCTGTCACGGGCTCGGCTAAAGGAAGTTCAGCCTCGGTTAGTTTACCGTCCTCGAGGTGGAAGTGTACATCCACATACGGCAAGATTCGGTGATCGTGCGAGACAACCAGGATTGTCGCATCGCGTTCATGCGCGGCCGCCCGCAACAATTCGATCACTCGTTCGCCGCTCGACCAGTCGAGCGCGCTGGTCGGTTCGTCCGCGAAGCAGAACTTCGGGTTCTTGATGAGCGCGCGGCCGAGGGCCACGCGCTGCTTTTCGCCACCCGATAACTGCGACGGCTTCAGATGTCCCTTGTTCCCCAGCCCGAGTAGGGAAAGCATCTCTTCGGATCGCTTGCGGATATCGCTCTTGCTCGCGGCGTCTCCGCCCCAGCGAAGCACGATTTCGAGTTGTTGCCGGGCCGTCAAGGCGGGGAACAGGTTGTAGCCTTGAAAAATAAAGCCGCAGTTTCGCAAGCGATACTGCTCGCGTTCTCGCGGCGTCATATGCCAGACGTCGCGGAGTTTGGTGCCGTCCTCAACATACACCTGCCCGCCATCGGGCTTCAGTAATCCGGACATCACCGCCAACAGCGTCGATTTGCCGCTACCGGAAGGGCCCATCAATAGTACGAGCTGACCGCGATAAAGGTCCATGGTCACTTCACGCAAGGCGTGCGTGAGTGTCGATCCTTCCCCATAAGTGCGGGATAGATGAATGCCACGGAGTGTCGGCTGCTCGTCGATCATCCATAACCCCTGCGATGCGCTGAGCATCGAATTACTAGTTCGAAGTGACCCGCTAAAGCGGGTCACTTCGAAACAAATCAATTACCGCAACAACGTCATCGGCTCAATCTGGCGAACCGAGCGTAGGGCGAGCATGCCGGAGAACATGGCCATGAACATTGTCACGCCCGCGGCACCGGCCAGGAGCCACCATGGGAGCAAAACGTTGACGCCGCCCAGTGCCGCCAAAGCCGATAAACCGTTCACCGTCGGGTAGGCCACGATCACGCCGATGATGCCCACCCAGAACGATTGCACGAGCACGGTGCCGGAAATCCGCCAGCGCGGGATACCGAGGGCGAGCAGGATGGCGTACTCACGGGCCGAGGCGGTAGTGGCGGCGTACAAGGTCTGACTTGTCACCACCATGCCGACCAGAAGGCCGAGGATTGCCGCGTAGCCGATCGCGATGCCGGCCTTGGTCTTCATCAACCAGTGTAATTGAGAATGAAGCGAGAAGTCCCGGCTGGTGAAGACCGCCATGTCCTCCGGGTATTGCTTTTGGAGATCCGCGGCCAAGCCGGCGGCATCCTCCGGTTTCTTGCATTTCAACAAGTAGTAAGTCGTATGATCGGACGGCATCACTGGTCGAAGCAGGTTCCGCGCGGTTTCTCGCGAACAGAACACGTACGCCCCGGCCAACGAACGCATGCCCTTGACCAATCCGACGATTCGCACCGTCTGCCTGTTAATTTCGGCCTTGTCGTTTAGGCCCTTCACGCCCAAGCGGTCGAATTCACCCTCGTCCACGATGATGCTGCCGGGCTGCGTCAGAAGAACCCTCATTTCCGGTGTAAGTTCGCTGACGGCTCCCATGCTACTATCGTTAAGGTCGCAGCCAATGACGACACAGAGGTCGGAACCCCCATCCGGCCTCGTCCAGCTGGCGAACGCCTGAAAGTAGGCTTCCACCTCTTGAACTCTTGGATCCCCGGCGACGCGGGACATAAAAGCAATCGGAATCGGCCGGCCAAGATCGACACTGAGAACCTTCGGCGAGCCAACCCAGACGTCGGCTCGCGTGTGGTCGATCGGGATCGAGGTGATTGAAAACAGGCCAAGCAGCAAGCCGCACTGAAGCGCAATGAGCACGGCACTGAATGCCACGGCAAGAATGCCGGGCAAAAAGCGGGATCGCTCATGCCAGAGGGTCTGCAACGCGTAATTCATTCCGTTGGTCCGTCATCCATGGTTGGTCGGTCCGTCTCGTCCACCCCGCCTGAATCGCCAGGCGAGCCGGCTCGCGTAAGCGGCCGGAATAATCAGATAAACCAAATCAAAACTCCAGGAGCTTACGCAACCTGGCTCGCCGAAAACCTCCAGGAGCTTACGCGACCTGGCTCGCCAAAAAACCTCCAGGCGCTTACGCGACCTGGCTCGCCAAACCTCAAACACCACTCGTCGCCAGCATGGGTGCGGCATCCGGTTTGGGGTCGTTGTAGTCATTGTCCAAATTCGATTGCCGCTGGGCCCTAGCCGGTAAATCGGCTAGATCGCCGGAAATATACAAATGATGCCAAAGCTGCGTGGCGGTCACGGCGACGAGGCCCATTTCGACCGACGTTCGCTTCAAGCCCTTCCACATCTTCGGTAACTCGGCGCGGAAACGCGTGACGGCTTCGACGTCGAAGAAACCGGTTTTCTTCAGCGCTTCCGGGCTAAGCACCTGATCGATCCACTTGGGAACGTTGTCGCCCGTCAGATGGAAGCTATCGAGCGGGGCCCGGAACATCGCTTTGCGCCGCCAGGCAACTTCCTTCGGCAGCCATCGGGAAGCAACTTTCCGCAGCAGATATTTTTCGCGGAGCCCTCGCAGTTTCCAGCGTGGATGCAACTTTGCCTGGTACTCCCACAAATCCTCATCGAGGAATGGCGGCCGGGTTTCGACCGAGGCGTTCATCGCCACGCGATCGCCCTTGGCACACAGCAAGTGGCCGGGGAGCATGATGCGCTGGCCGAGGTAGAGCGATCGATTGAACGGATGCCACTTGTTGATGCGTTCGTGATTCAGGCCTATCATCCGATAGGGCGGGTCGATCGACAACTCATCCTTGAGGTACTGCGAATAGAATCGCATCTTGGACATGCCCATCAGGCCATAGAGATCGAGCCAGCCGTTGTGGCCGCCGACCGCATCCTGGGCTCGCTGAATCAAGTCTTTCGAAAAGCGCGGCGAGCCGGTGACCATGCAGCCGAGATTACGCAGGGCCATGCCGAAGCCTTGCCCAAACGTACTGAGCACCTTGTGGATCTTGAACCACGAGTAACCGGCCAGCGTTTCGTCGGCACCTTCGCCCGTGAGAGCGACCTTGTAGCCGTTAGCCCGGACCAACTTTGCCAACTGCATCAGCGAGGCCGCTGAGGTGTCGATCACCGGCATCTCGGCGGCCCAGGTGAAATCGGGGTACAGATCGCAGACGTCCGAGTCGCCAAATTTCAGCACGATCGATTCGGAACCGACATGGCGAGCGGTCTGAGCGGCCTCGTTCACCTCGTTCAGGCCCTTGGCCTGCACGGCGATGGTGAAGCTCGGGATCGGCCGGCCAAGCACTTTGCTGGCCATGGCGACGATCATGCTCGAATCGACCCCGCCGCTCAGATACGCGGCCACGGGAACGTCGGCACGCAACCGGCGTTCTACGGAGGCGAGAAGCAATCGTTCGTATTCTTCGACCACCTGCTTTTCAGGCGGGTCTTCTTCCTGGCCCCAGTCGGGGAAGTCGATTTCCCAATAAATGCGATCGCGGACGGCCGCCTCGGGGCTGATCCCCTCGCCGAGCTGAACGCGCAAATAATGTCCGGGCAGCAGCAGCTTCACGCCGTCGAAGCACGTACTAGGCCCCGGGATCGCGAAGAAGCTGAAGATCTGATTGATCCCTTGCGGGTCAGCCTTCGCCTCGACCATTCCCGACGCGAGCAGCGACTTGACTTCAGACGCGAACATGAAGACATTCGAGCCGGCCAGCGGGCCCTCCTTCGGCTGCTGGATCGAATAAAAGAGCGGGCAGATGCCGATGCGATCGCGAGCCAGGATCAGACAGTTCTGCCGGCTATCCCAGAGGCAGAACGCGAACTGACCCTTCAGGTGCTCGAACATCCCCTCCTGGTACTCTTCCCAAAGATGAGGAATGAGCTCCGTATCAGTATTCGTCCGGAAAACATGGCCCTTGGATTCCAGGAGTTTGCGTTTTTCGGGGTAGTCGAAGAACTCGCCGTTAAACACGACCCAGGTCGATTGATCTTCGTTGCTGATCGGTTGCTTGCCGTCCGCCAGGCCGATGATGCTCAGCCGGCGATTGGCTAAAAGCATGCCCGACCGTTCGAGGAAACCGTCCTCATCCGGGCCGCGATGGAGCATCGCCTTGGCCATGCGCTGGACCACTCGCCGTGGGGCCGAGCGTTTACCCGCCATGTCGATAACACCCGCGATTCCGCACATACCATTCCCCCGAAAGCGTGGAGCGAAAAACCTAGCAATGGCATGAACAATTGATCACGCCAACAAAACGCGCTCCGCGCGTTCGATCCCTTGCGACCCTATCACATCGAAACGATGGTTCAAACGGCGAAAGTCTCCCCCTCGAATTCTTTCGACCGATCACTACCAACTGTAAATCCCATTGTAACTAACGGTTCGGAGAATCCCCCATGTTCAGTAGACATGGAGCGCTTTTCATAGGTTGGTGATCAGACAGGATCGGCACAACCCGCACACATGGGACAAACTCTGTAGTTTCCGATTATTCTCACGATCGCCAAACCTTCGTTCATAAGTGTATTATCTTATGAATTTGATGAAGGTAAGGAAGAATCCAGGGCTGTGGAACATGACGGTCGTAACGATCGCGTCGGATGTTCCCGATAACCCGCCGTGCAAGCATGGGTTTGACTCTTCCCACACGCGGCGGACCGTTGGGATGATTCTCACCGCTTTGAAATGATTCTCACCGTTTCGGGATGATTCTCGTTGAGGGGAGGATAGAGTGAGAATCATCTTCCCTTGCTCGTTGACAGGTTTCCAGATCGGGCATAAGCCAAGTCATACCGCAAGGCCTTTGTTTTCGTAGGACGGCCTTCCTTGGCCGTCCTTATTTGAGCGAGACGGCAAAGGAAGGCCGTCCTACGAAGGCGAAGAGAGAAAAACCTCACCACCAATCGGATCCTCGATGCCGAATTACAACCCCCGCGCCATCGAACCGCGCTGGCAGAAGTTCTGGGAAGAGAACCAGACCTTTCGCAGCCCCGACCCGGACGATCCGGCCGTTCAAGGGAAGCCAAAGGCGTACGTGCTCGACATGTTCCCGTACCCCAGCGGGGCCGGGTTGCACGTGGGTCACCCTGAAGGGTACACCGCCACCGATATCCTTTGCCGCTTCAAGCGGATGCGCGGCCAGCACGTCTTGCATCCGATGGGCTGGGATGCCTTTGGTCTTCCGGCCGAACAGTACGCCATCAAGACCGGCACACACCCGCGGATCACGACCCAGCAGAATATCACCACCTTCCGCCGGCAGATCAAGTCGCTCGGCTTCAGCTACGACTGGGACCGCGAAGTCGACACCACCAACCCCGGCTACGTGAAGTGGACTCAGTGGATTTTCCTTCAGTTGTACGACACCTGGTACGATCCGGTGGCTGGAAGAGGCCGGCCGATCAGTGAATTGCCAATTCCCACGGACATCCAGGGTGAAGATGCACTCCGCCGCTACCAGGATGGCAAACGCTTGGCCTACATGGCCGAGGTGCCGGTGAACTGGTGTGCCGAGATGGGCACGGTGCTGGCCAACGAGGAAGTCGTCGATGGCAAATCCGAGGTCGGCGGCTTCCCCGTCAAGCGGATCGCTTTGCGGCAGTGGTTGCTCCGCATCACCGCCTATGCCGAGCGATTGATCGACGACCTGGAGCCGCTCGACTGGTCCGAGTCGATCAAGGCGATGCAGCGAAATTGGATCGGCAAGAGCGAAGGGGCCGAGGTCGAGTTCAATCTGGCCCCCGAGACGATCATCCGCGAAGACCCCAAGAAAGTCGGCGACGAAACCTCCATCCGCGTCTTCACGACGCGCCCGGACACGCTCTTCGGGGCCACCTACATGGTACTCTCGCCGGAGCACGCAATGGTCGGCCGGATCACGTCGCCGGCACAAGCCGCGGCCGTGAAGGCCTACCAAGAGGCCGCGGCTCGTAAAAGCGACTTCGAACGCACCGAGGTCGCCAAGAAGAAGACCGGTGTCTTCACCGGGGCCTTTGCGCTCAATCCCGTCAACAACGAACGCGTCCCCATCTGGATCGCCGACTACGTGCTGGCCAGCTACGGCACCGGGGCAATCATGGCCGTGCCGGCACATGACGAGCGGGACTTCGAGTTCGCCAAGGAGTTTGGGTTGCCGATCAAGGTGGTCGTCAAGCCAACCGCCGAGTGGCTGAAGAAGACCAAGAGCACGCTCGACAACCTGACCGAGCCGTACACTGAAACCGGCGAGGCGATTCATTCCGGCCCCTACGACGGCACGCCGACCGAGAATTTCAAGGCTGAGATTACCCAGTGGCTGGAACAGAAAGGCCTGGGCGTTCGCCTGGTCAATTACAAGCTCCGCGACTGGCTTTTCTCACGCCAGCGCTACTGGGGCGAACCGTTTCCGTTGTTACACGAACTCGACGCGGATGGGAATCCGACCGGCCTGGTTCGACCCCTGACCGCGAAGGATCTTCCTTTAAGCCTGCCCGACCTGGAAGACTTCAAACCAACCGGCAGCCCCGAAGGGCCTCTTTCGAAAGCGAAAGACTGGACCGAAGTAACGCTCGACGGCAAGAACTACCGCCGCGAAACCAACACGATGCCGCAATGGGCCGGTTCGTGCTGGTATTACCTGCGCTACCTCGACCCCAAGAACGACAAGGCGTTCTGCGATCCAGAAAAGGCGCGGCACTGGCTACCGGTCGATCTATACGTCGGGGGAGCGGAGCACGCGGTACTGCACTTGCTCTATTCACGCTTCTGGCACAAAGTCCTCTACGATCGCGGGCACGTCCAATGCCCGGAGCCGTTTCAGCGGTTGG
The DNA here is from genome assembly GCA_021413475.1 of Planctomycetota bacterium. Taxonomy (GTDB): domain Bacteria; phylum Planctomycetota; class Planctomycetia; order Gemmatales; family Gemmataceae; genus JAIOQJ01. The sequence continues at coordinate 33,900 of JAIOQJ010000256.1, forward strand.
TGAATCAGGGGATGATTCTGGGGGAAACGGAGTACACCGCCTTCAAGCCAACTTCGGGCGGCGACTGGATCTCCGCGAAATTGGTCAAGTACGACGGCGATGCCGCCAAGCTCGACGACCGCACCGAGGCACCGGTGGCACTCGTTAAGCTCACCGAGGAGCAAGTCGAGAAACAAGGCGACGGCTTCGTTCTCAAGGAAAACCCCGCGATCCGGATCGACGCCCGCTCGGCCAAGATGTCTAAGAGCCGCGGCAACGTCGTCAACCCGGACAAGGTCGTCGATCAATACGGGGCCGATAGCCTGCGCCTGTACGAAATGTTCATGGGCCCGCTCGAAGCGATGAAGCCGTGGAACATGCGTTCGGTGGAAGGCGTCTACCGCTTCTTGAGCCGCGTCTGGCGGCAGATCGTCGATGATGCGGCCGAGGAGCCGGCGCTGAATGCAACCATTAAGAACGTGGAACCGGACAAGGACACTTTGCGCTTGCTGCACCGCACTATTCAGAAAGTGACAGAAGACACCGAGGGCCTGCGCTTCAACACCGCCATCGCCACCATGATGGAGTTCAGCAATCACCTCACCAACAAGACCGAACGGCCCAAGTCGGTGATGGAGACGCTGGTATTGCTGCTGGCACCCTACGCGCCGCACGTGGCCGAGGAACTCTGGCACGTCCTGGGCCATCGCCAATCGCTCGCGTATGCGCCGTGGCCGACCTTCGATCCTGCGTTGACGAAATCCGACGAAATCGAGATCCCCGTGCAGATCAACGGCAAGCTACGCTCGAAGTTGACGGTCCCCGCCGGCATCGACAACGCGGGATTGGAGAAAGCCGCACTCGAAGATGAGAAAGTGAAGGAGCAAATCGCGGGGAAGACGATAAAGATGATCAAGGTGGTGCCGAAGCGGTTGGTGAATATTGTGGTGGGGTGAGATTTTGGCGAGCCGGCTCCCGTTAGGG